>JBDNHN010000379.1:0-19841 GCA_041688725.1 Gillisia sp. | reverse complement strand
CCTTATTTCCAATGGTTGCAAATACCCTTGAAAAATCCGGTTTTAAAGTCAGGGTCATTTCTGAAGGCATAAATCCTGTTTACAGCATTAAGTATAATAAAAACGAACATCCAATCATTGGTTTTTCCAAGACCTATGACGATAATTTCAATCCAAAGTCTGAATTTGCAGCTATTATGACTTGTTCCCATGCAGATGCCGGTTGTCCTTTTATTGCAGGTGCTGAAGAGCGAATCCCGATCACCTACGATGATCCCAAGGAGTTTGATGGTACTGCGCAGCAGGAAGCAAAATATGAGGAACGTAGTTTGCAAATAGCAACAGAAATGTTTTATGTATTTTCAAAAATTAATTAAATGGCTAAAAAGAAAAAGATTGCATTTTTTGAAAAATATTTAAGCCTTTGGGTGGCTTTATGTATTGCGGGAGGGATTTTAATTGGATATGTTGCAGGAGATGCCATGCAAATTATGAGTACCTGGGAAATTTATCAGGTAAACATTCCCATTGCCATCCTCATTTGGATGATGATCTATCCTATGATGCTTCAAATTGATTTTTCCAGTATTAAAGAGGTGGGAAAGCGCCCAAAAGGAATTGTTTTAACAGTGGTGATGAATTGGCTTGTAAAACCCTTTACAATGGCGTTTTTTGCCTGGATCTTCTTCACCAAAATTTTCGCTACATTTATTGATCCTGCCCTGGCAGGGGAATATATTGCTGGAGCCATCATACTTGGAGCTGCACCTTGCACCGCGATGGTTTTTGTTTGGTCTTATTTAACCGATGGAGATCCCAATTACACCCTTATGCAGGTATCTGTAAACGATCTCATTATTTTATTTGCCTTTGTACCCATTGTTGGGTTATTACTTGGAATTACCGATCTGGTTGTTCCTTATGAAACCCTTATTTTGAGTGTTTTGATATATGTGGTTATTCCGTTGGTTGCAGGAATAATTACCAGTAAAATGCTCATCAAATCCCGGGGAGAAGATTGGTTTAAAACCGATTTTTTACCCAGATTAAAACCCCTAAGTATTATTGCACTTTTACTCACCCTTATTCTGCTTTTTGCTTTTCAGGGAAATAATATTCTCAATAATCCGCTTATTATTTTATTTATCGCGGTACCCTTGATTATTCAAACCTATTTTATCTTTTTTGTTACCTGGTTCTCCGGAAGAAAATTAAAACTCACACATTCTGTTTACGCCCCTGCAGCCTTAATAGGGGCTAGTAATTTCTTTGAACTGTCAGTTGCGGTGGCAATTGGTCTGTTTGGACTCCAAAGTCCGGCTGCATTGGTTTGTGTAGTGGGGGTTTTGGTAGAAGTTCCGGTGATGCTTTCATTGGTTGCTTATGCCAATAACCAGAAATAAACTAGAATTTTTGATGAAGGCAGCAACCTATATAATCCTTAAGCCATATTAATTTTTAATCATTTTTGAAAATGAATCATTTAAATAACAACAGTTTAAACATAGCAAATCTAAAGTTAGCTTCTTGAAAAGTTTTCAGACCAGTTGTTTTTTGCTCCGGAGACAATTTCCGTTCGGAATTATGAAATTTATATCTGGCAGAGTTTGAATTTTCCCTTAAAAAACAGAAGTGTTTTTATTTTGCTTCAATACTGTCCTAAATAAATTTATACGAATATAAAGCTATTGCATTTATTGGGTTTACCGTGGATAAATTGTAAATTTCAAAAAAGAACCCCTTGTCTATTGTCTGGGGGCGGTTGTCCACTATCTTCAAATGGTTTATCAAGCCATTGTTGGAGGTTAATTTTCACAAATAAGTTGAGCCTAATAAAGGCAACCAAATTGGATAAATACCAACCGTATTTTGCCATTGCCTTGAGGGCTTTTAGTACAAGAATAGTAATCAAAGCTGTCCATATTTGTATCATAACTGTATTTTCAGAGGTGCCCACGAATGACTTGATGTGAAAGAGTTGTTTGATATCTCTAAAAAATATCTCCACTTGCCATCTACTTTTATAGAGCTCGGAAATAGTGCTTGCTGTCCATGTTTTTTGATTTGTGATTACTTCTATGACCTGTTTGTTTTCATCATCCCATATTGCAACCCTTCTAAGCTTTTTTGGAAACTTTTTCTTTGACTTGATTCCTGTCAATTCAATGATTCCATCTTTAAGGATATGTTCATGCCTATTATCGGGCAAGGGGTTTTCTTTAACGATATCGAATTTTATGTTCGCCTCGTGCCTGACAACGAAAAATACCTGGTTGCTGTCCCAAACCTTCAACAGAGAGAAATCGTTGTAAAACCGGTCTGCTAAAACCACGCTGTTTTTTATCAAAGGTATATCATAGGTAACTTTAATATCCGCTGTTTTGTCATTGGTAATATTTATATAAGCTGGAAGGTCACGTCATAATCAAGTAATGTGTGCATCTTTATAACTCCTTTGGCTGTTTTATATTTTGCCCAGTCAAACAGGATTAAGAACAAACTAATAGTGGTGGAATCCAGTAGGAAAATTTTGGATTTAATCTTGAATTTTACTCCCTTAAATTTGGCTTGCCGTCATAAACTTTTGAGCAATTGATACTAATATTCCCAGAAAAGTTCCTAATCTCTGTTTTTGTTTTGATATCTAATGGTGGGTTTTGATGGAGTTTTGTTTATGCCCAAATGGTTTAAATTGCCCGTAGCCGAGCGTAGTCTATTACTTATATCCCTTAAAAATTGACTTTTAGCAAACTGGCAGAATAGCATGGAGACCCAATTCTTCCAGCTTGTAAAGTGTTTTTGGTGCTTGTAGGTTTGTTTTTCTTTTACAATTTTGGAAAATTTGGAACGATCCAATTTGGGGATAATCTGAGAAAACAAAATTATATTTGTTATAAGAGAGGATGTTTTTTTTTGTGTTGCAGCTCAAAATTAATTGAGTCACAGAAAACTTCCTCACTTTTTTGATCTTAAATTAATCGTTTAGGACGCTATTGAAGTAAATACATTAAACAAAGCATCTTAACGAATTTTCAGGTACTTCATCGAATTAATAATTTTGTTGCCTCGATTTTAATTAGTTTAGATAACTGTTAATATTCTTTCCCCCACGATCGCATATCTGCATTTTAATACTATTTTTTTCTATTAGTTATTTTAAAAAATTTATAGTTTAGATGTATCCCATAAATTTCATCCTATAACAGATTATTATTTGAGGCATTCGGTTGGAGACCAAACGCATTGTTTAAAAAAAGTTATTACAATTAATTTTTGAGGTGTTTTTTATTTTGAGATACAGAAAATGTGACTCAAATGGCGGAGCCTTATGTGTAATGCAATCAATTCAGGTTTTATTTCATAATTATCAAATACAAATATTATGAAAACAACACATATACCGGGGTTACAGGAAAGATGGCACCAAACAGAATCTATTTTATGGGATTAACCCTACGGATTTAACATATAGGACGGTGTCGTTTTAAAAAAATATAAATATAAATTGGGAAATCTAGGTCCTTATAATCTCTAATATTCCTCTAAATCTGTATTTAAAAGAAAAAATAATAAGGAACTGTCAGCTTCAAAGAATTTGTATTCCATTCCCGTGGTTATTACTCTGAAATTATTTTTGCATTGCTAAACATTAATTTTTTAGAATTCATTACCGAAAGAGATTTTATATTTCTGAATAAAATATTTTCATAATTGATTTTCTTTTTATTGTTACTGAACCTTTGATTAACCTCCTTAAACCTTTAAAATGATTTACAAGATTCAAACCATTTCACTCAGATTTACTTTTTTTATAGGAATTGTGATATTACTATCATCCTGTGTCAATACCAGACAGGCAACCTATTTTAACGATCTACAAGATTCTGAATTCAAATCTATTTACGAAGGTTTAGAATCGGTTCTTCAGGAAAACGATTTATTAAGTATATCTGTAACTAGCTTAAATCCGGATGCATCAGAAATATTTAATTTATTAAATGTTTCATCGACACAAACTATCACCTCCACTGGCACGACCTCACAGGCATCAGGATATCTTGTCGATAAAGATGGCTCTATACAATTTCCCTTTTTAGGTAAATTAAATGTTGCAGGTAAAACTAAAGAAAATCTTAGAGATAAAATTACAGAGGAACTAATACAGCGAAAGCTTCTGCTGGATCCCATAGTTGATGTAAGGTATCTCAATTATCGTATATCAGTACTAGGAGAAGTTGGGCGTCCTTCAGTATCAATTATACCCAATGAAAAAGTAACCCTCTTAGAAGCTTTAAGTTTAGCTGGCGATCTCACAATATATGCCCGACGTGATAATGTTTTACTAATCCGGGAGGAAGATGGAGTTAAAAAATTAAGAAGAATAGATTTAACGACTTCTGAAATTTTTACCTCACCATATTATTACCTCAAATCCAATGATATCATCTATGTAGAACCGAATAAGTCTAAAGTTGCCAGTACTAGTAGAACCACACAATGGCTTCCTATTATTATAAGTACTTTATCACTCGCTGTAATAGCTTTCGATAGATTGTTTTAAAAAAATAATACTATGAATTATAATTCTAAAATCGGTAAAGAGGAAAATTTATTCAGATACATTATTCGTACTTTTTTTCCTTTCTGGCCTTTATTTTTATTCCTGATTTTAAGTGGTGTTTTGGGGGCTTGGGCATATCTAAAATATGCAACACCAATTTATGAAGCTTCGGCATCTTTAATTATTAAGGATGAAAATAAAGGAGTGAATGATTCTAAAATAATGGAAAGTATAAATCCATTCGGCTCTAAAAAAATTGTAGAAAATGAAATGAAGGTTCTACAATCCCGAGATCTTATGAAGAATGTAGTTAAAGACTTAGACCTGTATGTTTCAATCTTTGAGGATAAGGGAATAAAATCTGCATGTGCCTATACTACTTCACCAATAAAAATTAAAGTTAAAGATCCTGACGATATTGTATTACCATCGGAAAAGGCAGAAAAATTTTTCTTTACATATGATTTTGAAACGGAAGAGATTTTACTCGAAGAAAAAAGGTTTCCATTGAATAAATGGGTGGAAACTACAGGACAAACCTTGATGTTCATTAAAAATGAACGAAAATTAAGCAAGGCTGACAATCCCTTATATTTCACCATAAATCTTCCTCAAATAGTTACAGATGATTTAATGGATGCCATAGATGTGAAAGTAACTAATAAGCTATCCTCTATAGTGGATCTAAGCATCGAAGATCCAGTACGAGAGAGAGCAGAAGACATTCTAAATCTATTAATAAAGAAATATGATCAAAAGATAATAGAGGAAAAAAATGATCTTGCCACTAGTACAGTGAATTTTATTGAAGACAGGATAGCTATTGTAGAAAAGGAACTGGATGATCTTGAATATAGAATTGAAAGTTATAAATCCAGGAAAGGAGCTATAGATTTAAGTGAACAGGGCAGGCTATATCTTCAGGATGTTGGTGATAGCGATAGGCAAATAGGTGATATAGAACTGCAACTAGCCGTTTTGGATAACGTTGAAAGTTATGTGATCTCTAAAGGAAGTTCAGGTGGAATTGTCCCATCAACTCTGGGAATAAATGACCCCATTCTGTCGCAGCTTATTGAGAATCTTTATAATTCTGAGGTTCAATACGAAAGACTAAAAAGAACTACCGCGGAAAATAACCCGATTTTAACCTCGATAGCCAATGAAATTGAAAAATTCAGGCCAAGTATATTAGAAAACGTAAAAAGTCAAAGAGTAAACCTACAGTCCAGATTAAGCAGTTTAAGCTCAAACAACCGGAGGTATAACTCAACTTTGAGAAGTATTCCTGAAAAAGAGCGTGCCCTTTTGGAAATTAATAGAAGAAAAATAATTAAAACTGATCTCCTTTCAAATCTTCTTCAGAAAAGGGAAGAAATTGCTTTGGCTTATTTACCAACAAACGGGGATAACCGTATTATAAATAAAGCTGAGGCTTCCATAATACCAGTAAGTCCAAAACCACTTTACGCATATTTGATAGCTTTTATACTTGCTATCACCGTTGGAATTGGATATGTGAAGGGTAAAGAAACTTTGAGTGGTAAAGTTTTATTTAGATCAGAAATTGAAGAATCTACTGGCTTACCAATTATAGCAGAATTATTCAGGGTAAAAAAATATAATAGTAATAACGCGTTCAAAAAACCTGAAGATTTTATAATGATTGAACAATTCCGTCAATTAGGTGCAAGACTTGGATTATACAACAAAAGGATAAGAAAAAAACGAATCCTGGTAACTTCCAGCAGCCCAGAAGAAGGAAAAAGTTTCGTTAGCTCCAACCTTGCATACAGTCTCGCGCAAACTGGAAGGCAAGTAGTACTGATAGATATGGACTTTAGAAAACCTTTTGCTTCAAATTTATTTAATCTTTCCTCATCAAAAGGGGTAATAGGTTTTTTAAAAGATGAATTGAATTATGATGAGATTGTTCATCCCTCTGGAGTTAATCCTAATTTATATATAGTATCAACCGGAGCTGAAGGTGACGACTATACTGAACTTTTACTTAATGGCAAATTAGAGTGTCTTATGGACAATCTTTCTAAGGATTTTGAATATGTAATAATTGATTCAGCACCAATTAATATAGTTGCTGAGGTAAATCTTATTGCGGAATATAGTGACAAGACTTTATTTATCGTAAGGCATGGATTTACAAACAAAGAAGTAATAGAAAGACTAGACGCTTCCTCCAGCTTAAAATCACTTAAAGATGTTTCAATAGTTTTTAATGGGTTAAAGAGACGCGGTATGGTGAACTCGAGTTATGGCTATGGTTATGGGAATGATGTCAAATATAAAATGTCCTACACCAAATAATAGGTGAAATTCTTCCAGGGAAAAACAATAGATGTTTGTTTAAATAAACAAATAATGGGTAAAATAACTAGAAGATATAACTTTTAGTTTCATCTTATGATAAAAAAAATTCTGGGTAATATAGTTTTCAAAAATTTTTCTTACTTAACAATAGGAACCGTTATTGCCCAGCTTATCAGCTTAATTACTGTTCTAAAAATAACAAGCATTTTAAATCCTGAGGATTACGGTCTTTTCACGTTTCTGATTGCCCAGGGAATGCTTTTGTTGAGAATAGGAGATTTGGGAAACAGAAATATAGTGATTAGGACTATTGCCAGAAACCCATCCCGTACCAACGATTTACTGGTTAATGGAGCTTTAATAAGAGTGCTTGCTATAATTGTTCTTTTCTTTATTTACACCCTATATAATTATTATTTTGGGAGTTTATCTTTAGATAATCTGATCCTTATTTTCGTTTTTTCGCTGCTTAGCTGTTTCTCCAACCTTTTTGAATTAATTTTTCATGGGAATCAGAAAATGCTGCCCTCGGCAATCATTAATCTTGCCTACAGTATTATTTGGTTTATTATTGTCTTTTTCAGCCTTAAGAAAGGAGTTAGTGTTTCTTTTATCTTTCTGCTTTATATTGCTGTAACATTAGTAAAGGGGGGGCTATACCTAGCTTTTATAAAGTATTATAAATTATTCAATGGAAAAGTTCAGAGTTTCGCTATTTCTTCAAAACAAATTATAAAAGAGAGTTGGCCATATTTTGCGATGATTCTTGTTTTATTACCGCTTACCAGTCTCTCAAACAACTTTTTGGACATCAATTCTACCAATGATGAAATTGGCTATTTTAATCTTTCTGAAAGATTGTTAGGTCCCCTTTCACTTGTGGTAGGGATGTCCTTAAGTGCTCTTTTTCCTAATCTATCGGAAATGTGGAGTCATAACAAAGAGAAGTTCAATCACTATCTATCAATTGGTTTCGGATTATATATGATAGCTTCGATGTTGATATGCTTTATATTTACTCTATTTTCTAAAGAAATTGTGACATTGTTGTTTCCTGATGGTTATAACCCAGCTATCAAAGTTGCTCAAATGCAGGTTTGGTATCTGTTTTTCACCTCTGTGGACAGTCTTGTGGGAGTAGTTTTAGGCGCGGCAAATCGAGAAAAGCTTATCTTAAGATTTAGTATAATTTATTTTTTTATCTGTACCCCAACACTTTTTTACAGTAGCAATTTTGGTGCTCTGGGTATCTCCACTGGTTTTGTCATTTCATATGGGATTGGTTTGATATATGTTTGGCTCACTTTTAAGAAAGCGCTTAACATAAAAATTAAATATGACAGTCGTATTTGGTTACTTGCAATAGCTTTATTCATTATATCGTATTTTCTTACATCAGAGACATCTTTCGTTTATAAAATTTTAATCTGCCTAACCATTCTAGGTTTGTTAATCCCATACCTTTTTATAATTTACAAACCCCTTTTATTAAATGAGAAGACTAATTGAAATTTCTTTTGTTTCCCTTCTAATTATTATTTCGATAAAATTTTTTGATGCTCGTTTTTTAAATGAGAGTATTCTTAATTATTTGTTGTTCATAAGCCTTGTTTTTACGGTAGTTATATCCATTCCGTATATAATTCCCAGAAGCAATAAAGGTTTTGTATTTCCGGTTCAACTACTCCTTGGATCTATTGTTATTTCCATAATAATGGCCGGGTTATACTGGGACCAAAGTTTAAAAGATAGCCTGATCGCTATAGCACCCTATTTGATTTTTATCTTCTTTTTCTTTTTGTTACACATTAAATTCCCTGTAGCGACTATGGAAAAAATAATTGTATTCTACGGAGTTATTTATATTCTTTTATACATATTTTCATTTATTAATGGCCCAACCGTTTTTTTTGGAAAGCCCTTATGGGGAGATGAGTTTCTGGAATCACGAGGTATAGTAAGGATCATTTTTCCTGGAGGGGGCATTTTTATACTTTCTACCTTTATTGCCCTTAACAAGCTAACTTCGCAAAACAGGAATAAATGGTTCTGGATGATTCTTACCATATTTGGATTAGTTATTCCTGTAATGCAGGTAACCAGGCAGTTTATAGTAGGCGTATTGTTAATCTATTTGTACCATGCGGTTAAAACCCTAAGTCTTTCAACAAAAGCACTTATTGTAGTATCATTATTTTCAATTACTTTTTTTTTAATAGGTTCGGATTATCTAATCCTACAAGGTCTTCTAGAATCTACAGAACGTGATGCGAATTTAGGTGGAAACTATATACGGGTTCTTGCAGGAGAATTTTTTTTAACGGATTTTTCTCCGAATTTAGCTACTCAATTTTTTGGCAATGGCGTTCCATATTACGGAGTTTCTAATTTTGGATATTATGTAGATATGTTAGGTACTACTCAAGAATATTTCTTATCAGATGTTGGTATTATTGCAGTTTATGTAATGTTCGGTGTTCTGGCAATTATTGCCTATCTGCTTATTTGGATTAAAAGCTTTACAATTCCACTTCCACAAGAAAACCAGTATTTAAAGTATTATTTATGGTTCATGTTATTTACCAGCCTAACATGGTATACAACGTATCATTATCACTACTTAGTCACTACCGTTTATGTCCTTTACATGTATCAAGCTATTTATTTAAAGCAAGAAGAAGATAACCTCAAATTACGAGATTCAAAGAAATTATTAGAAGTAGATCATAAAGAAAAGGTTTCCAAATGAAAAAGCCTCTTATAACAGCAGCAATGCCCACATATAATGCAGAAAAGTATATTAGCGCAGCTATAGATAGTGTTCTTAATCAAACATTTAAAGATTTTGAATTACTAATAATTAATGACGGTTCTGTAGATCAAACACTTAAAATAATTTCTTCTTATAAAGATAAACGAATTAGACTGATTGATCTCGATAGGAATAAAGGAATAGCTTATTGTCGAAACCTTGCGTTGCGAAAAGCCCGGGGCGAATTTATTGCCTGGACAGATAGTGATGATCTCAATGAACCTACAAGGTTTGAAAAGCAAATATATTTTCTGCAACATAATTTAGATTTTGGGGGCTGTGGTACCTGGCTCTCAAGGTTTAAAGCTTCCAAAACCCACTATGTAACTAAAGCTTTTAAAAATCCAGAAAAGATAAAAGCAGCACTTTTATTTAAACCAGCCAGCATTCCAAATGCTACCGCGATGCTAAGATTATCAGAAATAAAGAAATATGGATTGAAATATGATGAAAGCCTTCAAATAAGTGAAGATTATGATTTTATATTTAATTGTTCCAAGCATATGGAGTTCTCCAATATCCAGGAAGTTTTATATCGGTATAGGGATTCTGAAACAAGTATTATGAAAACATTTGAAGATCGGGAAGAGCAGACTTTTAATATTTTAAAAACAGTTTATAAAAAAGCTTTAGCCAGCTTAGATATTATTGCTAATGAAAAAGAATTGCGTTTGCATCACGCTATTTGTTCGAGAAAAATTTTTTCTGAATTTTCTGAATTTCAAGAAGGTTATTATTGGTTAGAAGGCTTAAAGTTAGCAAACGACCAAAAAGTAACATATGATATCAAGGCCTTTAATGATATTGTGACCGAGCAATTTTTTTTTCTCTCTAAGAAGGCCTCTTCTTTTGGATTAAAGACTTTATTCTTTTTTATCCGTAAATCAAAAAAAAATAACTGGATAATAAGGCCAAAAAATTGTTTTAAACTTGCCGTAAGATGCTCGATGAAGTATGATAAATTTGAATTTAACTTAACTGCAAATTCCAATACATAAGATTAAGCTTTAATATTTGCCTTGAAAATAATTTCAAGATTATTATAGTTTCAATATATATATATTAAAAATTTATTATTAATTCTACTGCCTTTGCAATAAAAAGAATCTCATGAAAATAAGTTATCTAATTCTTGCGCATAAAAATCCAACACAGTTTCAGAGGTTGGTTGAAAAGTTGAATACAGAGGATGTATATTTTTTTGTACATGTTGATAAATCGACTGATGACACTCCTTTTAAAGAGCCATTTTTGAACTTCCACAATATATTCTTTTTAGAAGACCATGAACGACGAATTTCATCATGGTCTGATATTACTATTTGTGAAGCTACATTATCTCTTTTAAAAAAAACTACAGATAAAATAAACTCCAATAATTATTGTGTCCTTTTATCGGGCCAGGATTATCCAATAAAAAATAATAATTATATTTCTAACTTTTTTAAATCACACTATGGCCTGAATTTTATTTCTGTTAGTGACATAACCGATATTTGGCCAGAGTGGAAAGATAGGTTTGAGCGTTATAACTTTCATCATCCAGAAAAGAGGTTAAATCGTGGCATTTACCCTATTACTGATAAGAGGTTTTTTAATATTCGAAACTTTAAACATGCTTTTTATTTGTTTAAGAATGTAGGTATTGCAACTACCCTAAATAGTTTCTTTAAGAGAAAAAGACAACATCCTGATTATCTAATCCCAAAGGGAGGCAGTACCTGGTGGGCTCTCCCAGTAGAGACCGTGGTTGAAATCCTGGATTATTTAAAAGTACACCCGGATTTTCTGACGTATCACAAGTATACTCATGTACCTGATGAAACTTTTTTTACAAGTATAGTAAATGAATTAAAGGATAAAGATGAAATTAAGGAAACGACAACTTATGCTAATTGGCTCAAGGAAAATGTTGAGCTTCCTGTAACTTTCGGAAAAAATGATCTGCAAGAATTGCTTCGAGCTGGAGATAATTCTTTATTTGCTAGAAAATTTGACATTTCATTTGATACTGAAATTATGGATAAACTAGATGAAAATAATTCGATCTCTGAAAGCAGCTATATTTCTTAAAATTAAGATTTAAAAGCAACCCTATAAAAAGACCAAACCACTGTATTAATTTATTTTTAACCGTGATAAAGGAGAAAAAAATTCTTATTCTGGCATCAGGACAATTTGGATACTCCACAACCACTTTCAAGTATTGTGAGTATGCCCTGCAGGATTTTGACATAACCTATATTGGATGGGATTATAATTTACCTAAAATAGAATTACCAGGAGTGAAGGTGAAATATGTTAGCAGGGAATCAAACCTTCTTATGCGGAATTTTAGGTTGTTACAGGCCTTTCATTATGAAATCCAGAATGAATATGATCTTGTTTTCTCCACATATGTTAGGGGAATCTCCCTTGTGAAAATTCTTAATCCAGGTTCTAAATTTTTGATGTATGTAGATACTTTTGGCGTTATGCTAAGTGCTAAAAAGCGATGGATTTATGATTTTATACTGAAAACCGAAGTTTCCTTTTTTTCAAATGTTGCAGTAATAAGTGATGGATTGGGCAAACGCTTGGGAAGGATAAAATATAAGATATTACCCTTGGGCGGTGCTTGTTTCACCACCGATTCTAAATCTTTTGAAAAATTGGAGTTACTATATGTGGGTACTCTGGATAACAGAAACATGATAGACTGTGTAAAAGGTTTTCATAAATACCTTCAGAACCCGGAATTCAAAGAAAATGAGACTGTTTTTAAAATTATAGGAGATGGACCTAACAATGAACGTGAACAGATAAAAGAATATGTAAATACCCATAATCTATCTGATAGGATTCATATTATTGGATATCTTCCACAAAAAGAGTTAGCGCCCTATTTTAAGAATGCCAATATTGGAGTATCCTACGTTCCCATGGTATCTTATTATGAATATCAAACTCCTACAAAAACTTTTGAATATTTAATCTCAGGTTTATCGGTAATTGCCACAGGGACCTATGAAAATAAGAAAATAATACAACCGTGGGCCGGTGTTATAATTGAAGATAATGCAGATTCATTTTGCGAAGGGGTCATCAGGCTGCAAAATCAAAAAAATATATTTAACAGTGATAAAATTAGAGAAGAATACTCTAAACACGCTTGGGAAAATACAGTTAGGACTCATTTTATCCCACTAATAAAAAAACTTACCAGTTAACAATCATATTACTTATAAAGATCTGTCTAAAAGCTTCGGAAACAAGTGAAAAAAAAGATTAGAAATATTAATGCGTTTATAATTGCTAGATTACTGATTGCCTCAGGATTTACAAAAAGGATTAAACGAAAAGCTCTTCGGGGCGATTTTATTTTATCCATATACTTTCATTCTCCAGAAAAATCACTTTTTGAATTTTGTATTGAATGGCTGAAGAAAAATGGTTTCAAATTCCTTTCGGAACAAGATATTGTAGCAATAGCCAATAAAGAGGTTGAATTTCCGAAAGGAGGCGTGATTGTAACGGTTGATGATGGTTGGTGGAGCAACAAGAAGAATGTTATTGACGTAGCAGAAAAGCACAAAGTACCTGTAACAATATTTGTCGCTACAGAAGCCATTGAAAATGGCACATATTGGTGGCCTTATGTTGCCAAAGCCAAACATCTAAAAATCCCGTCGCCATCCATTGAAACTTTAAAAAAAGTTCCGAATGAGGAAAGGAAAAAAGTGCTGGAAAAAATCAAAAAATCGGTAAATTTGGAGAGGCAGGCTTTAACTCTTCAGCAGCTTAAAAATGCGGCAAAATCTGGGTATATTACTATAAGTGCACATACCGTTTCACACCCAATCCTTTTAAATTGTGAGGATAACGAAGCATTTTGGGAAATAGAAAAATCCAAAGAACAAATCGAAAAATGGTTAGATACTAAAGTGGATTCTTTTGCATATCCCAATGGAGATTATTCAAGCAGGGAGATTGATTACCTAAAAAGACTTCAATTTTCCTCAGCTTATACTACTGAACCTGCTTACTTAACTAAAAACAGGATAGTGAAAATATTTGAGTTACCACGATTCTGTATTTTTGAAGATGTATCTAAAGCCGAAGCGATTTGCAGAATGACGGGAGTATGGCAACGCTTTTTTAGGTAATCTAATAAAATCTTAAATTTAATTGCAGGTAGTGTTAGACTCCACCTAAACCCCCAAAATCAAATGAACATTCTATATGTCACCAATATGTATCCCTCAAGCGACACACCTTTTGATGGGGTTTTTATTAAAGAGCAAATTCAATATTGTCATGATAAGTATAATATTGATTATGAGGTTTATGTTATTGATCGTTCGGGAAATAAATATTTAAATTATTTCAAGAGTATTTTTAAGGTCAAGGAAATTATTTCCAAAGGAGGTTTTGATATTATTCATGTTCATTTTGGGTTATCGGGAATGTTCCTCTTATTAAAACCTTTCATTAAAGCGCCTGTTTTACTAACCCTGCATGGAAGTGATATACAATCTTTTAAGAAAAAGGATGGGCTCACGCAGAAAGTTAGTAGAATGGCCGCTACAAATGCGGAACGTATTATCATCTTAAATAATACAATGGCTACTCTTCTGAAGAAGCATCAACACAAGTTGGTTAAAATCCCGTGCGGAATAAATACTGAAATTTTTGATTTAGCTCGGAATAATTTAAATAACAAAAGCTTTTTAATTGGTTTCCCTTCAGACAGAAAACGCGAAGTAAAAAACTATCCTTTATTCAAAGTTATTACAGACATACTGAAAAAAAGGGGATATACTATAGAGAACGTAGAATTCACCAATTTTACCAGAAAGGAAATGGCATGGAATTTAAGTAAACTTGATTGTCTATTAATGACATCCTATAGCGAAGGATCTCCCCAGATTATTAAAGAAGCTATGGTTTGCGGGGTACCAATAGTGTCAACCAAAGTTGGAGATATTGAAATTTTATTAGAAGATGTAAATAATTGTTTTGTAATAGATTCCTATGAACCAGACCTTTTTGTCGAGAAAGTAGCTGAAATTTTAAAGTTATCTCCGGAAGAAAGAACAACGAATGGAAAAGCAAAAATAAAGCAATTAGAAATGGATCAGGAATCCGTCTGTTCTAGTATATATGAGCTTTATAAGAGCATAACCACTCAAGAATGATAATCGCTAAAATTTAGCCTTTCAATATGTATATTCAGAAATAAACTAATGAAAAAGAAAAAAAAACGAATCATACTTATCTGTTCTGATGGGGGGCACCTTGCACAGATACTGGAATTAAGGGACATGTTTCTAAACTATAATTATCTTATTGTTACCGAAGAATCTCCTGCTACAATTCCTCTAAAGGATAAGTATAATATCAGGTATTTAAAAGGCAGGTCGAAGGGAAAAAAAAGGAGCCTTTCTTTTTTATTCAGTTTATTGATCAATGCATTTTTATCCCTGAAAATTTTAATTCAGCATTATCCAAAAGCGATTATCACTACCGGGAGCCATACCGCTATACCAATGTGCTTACTAGGAAAACTATCGGGAGTAAAAATAATATGGATACTTTCATACGCCCGGATTAATTCAAGAGCATTTTCAGCAGATATCATTTACCCAATTGCAGATAAATTTATTGTACAATGGCCGGGAGTCCAAAAGTTTTATAAGAAAGCAATTTATTTAGGTGGTATCTATTAATTCTTTAAACAAATTCCAATCATGATAATTGTATTATTAGGAACTTTTCCCACAGCCTTTGAAAGACCTCTTATAGAAATAGACAGGCTGTGTAGGGAAGGAAAAATTAAAGAAAAAGTAATTGTACAGAGCGGGCATACCCAATTTGATTCAGAATATTTGGAAATGCGACCGTTTATTCCTCCAGATGAACTAACCCAGCTATATAAAGAGGCGAGCCTGGTAATTACGCAGGCTGGCACTGGATCTTTAATTAAAGGAATGAAGCTATACAAGAAAATCATCTCTATCCCAAGATTGGCAAAATATGGGGAAGTTGTAGATAATCATCAGGAAGAAATATTACATGAATTTACTAAACTAAATTATATATTACCTTGGACAGAGGATGTTGCCTTAGAGACCGTATTGAGTCAAGTTTCTGACTTTCATCCCTCGCCATATCTTTCGACCAAACAGAAAATTATAGATCACCTGGAAGAATATATTGATTCCATTTAAAAAAGAATTTAATCTCAATTATTTAAAAAACTATGGTAAAAGTAGGTTTAATTGGTGCCGGCAAAATGGGTTTGTCCCATTTATCAATTTTAGGAGCTCATCCCGATGTGCAGGTTGATGGTGTATGTGATACTTCTAAAATTGTACTTAGTGCTCTGGAGAAATATAGTAAATTTAATTGCTATACAGATTATCTTAAAATGGTAGAAAAGGAAAAGCCAGAAGCAGTATTTGTGGCTACCCCTACCAAATTTCATTATGAGTTTGTAAAAGAACTTTTGAAAAGAAATATCCATGTTTTTGTAGAAAAGCCTTTCTGTTTAACCGAGGAACAGGGAATGGAACTGGTATCTATGGCATCGGATAGAAATTTAGTTAATCAGGTTGGATATCACAACAAGTTTGTAGGTACCTTTAAAGAAGTAAAGCGATTGGTTAAAGGCGGAGATCTTGGTGAAATTAATCATTTTATGGGAGAGGCATATGGCCCTGTGGTGACCAAGAGTAAAGAAGGAACCTGGCGATCGAATCCTTCAGAAGGTGGCGGTTGTTTAATGGATTATGCTTCTCATGTTATAGATCTTATTAATGATACATTAGCCCCCATTACTGCCTCTCAAGGCAGTATTATTAAGTCTATATATTCAAAGAAGGTTGATGATGCTGTTTATTCATTACTGGAACTTTCTAATAAAACCACTGGCGTACTTTCTGTGAATTGGAGTGATGAAACTTATAGAAAAATGTCCACTTCCATAACTATAATTGGTACAAAAGGAAAAATTATTTCTGATGCAAATGAATTAAAAGTATTCTTTAAAGAAGATGAAAATTATCCCGCAGGTTATTCCAAAGGCTGGAATGTTAAGAATGTAACGGATTTAACAGATCAAGTTGATTTTTACCTTAGGGGCGAAGAATATTCGGCGCAGGTAGATTATTTTATAAATGCTGTAGCTGGCAAAGTTCCCAATAACGTAAACAATTTTCAAAGCGCCTGGCTTACCGACAGGGCTATATCAATTATAAAAAATAAAAAGTAATGGAAAGAATTTTATACGGAGATAATCAGTTTTTTGCAGTAAATCATATTTCTGACCAGAAATCTATGGATCAGGCTATTAAATTTAAAAGTGATGAGGCTATTTTAAGAACATTGGATTATGCCATTGATGCCGGAATCAATACATTTATGTGTACAACACATGACAGGATTGCGAAAATTTGTGATATTATAAGATCCAATCCTGAAAAATATAAAGATTTCAAAATATATCCATGTATGCCCTACGCTCATAAATATGCTAACGCAGTGACTGAGTTAGGAATTCAGGGAACAATTAAACAATACGTCCCGGGTAATATTTTCGGTACCATGTTTAAAGGAGGGATGGCCCTTGTTTCTAAAGATTTTCTAAAGATTATGGAGCTCCTAGTAGATGCTGAAATGAAAATGTTTAAAGGAATAAATACTCCTGTCATTTTCCTACAGAATGTAATTACAGACCTACTTCTCGGTTTGGGGATGGTAGATGTATTGAAGGGTTTTCACGATTATATATTAAAAAAATATGATGCTGAGCCTGGCTTTATAACCATGAATATGCCAAAATTGCTTGACACACTCGAAGGTGCAGGTATTGTAAATCCCATTATTTGCTTTTCAATGAATAAGGTAAATTTTAGAATGTCGGGAGGAAAGGATCTTTACGAAGAAACCCTCAAAACTAGAAAACTGAGGGCTATTGCTATGCAGGTTTTAGGTGGTGGGGCAATTCCTCCTAATGAAGCTTTGGAATATGTTTCTAAATTACCGAATGTAGAATCTATTCTTTTTGGAGCCTCTTCAAAAGCGAATGTTGAGAATACAGTCGCTACTATTCACAATTTTGATAAGGAGAAAATGGCTTAATCGGAATAAATAATTTGAACTTAGAGATAAAGAAGCCCTGGGAATCTTAATAACCACCAGGCTTTACTTCATCATAGCTACTATTTTCATCACCAACTCTAACTTCATCAAAATACATGACCCTTTTTGAGGTTGCGGTTCCCCAATTCCATTTATAAAGGCCAAATTTTAAATATGGGTAAGCGGCATCATTATAAGCATTAGGCATATTTTGCCTATCGATTACTTTTTCACCATCCATCCAGACTTCCAGGATTCCAGTATTGGTGTGAGAATATTTTATATGCACTACCCAATCAACCCATTGGTTTTTAGGGATTTTTCCAAGATCTAAATATATAAGACCATCGGAAGTTCCACTATCCATAATGCGATCAGCATCCCATCGAATCATCCATTTAAGCTTGTCATCAGAAGCAATAATCGCATTTGAAGGACTTCTATCCGCTTGTTCTCCTAGATTTTTATCTTCTTGATCATGCCATTGGGTGATAACTTCGCCTGAAGAATCAAATACGTAAGTATCTGGAAAATATTGAGAAAAACCATACCATCCTTCTGCCCTTGCTGTACTTTGAGACTGGGATAGTTCAGATCTAGTGGCACTCCATATTTTTGGATCATCATTATTAATCTGAAAACGACCAGCCGCATTTCCCTCTCTTTTTATATTTTTATCTAATTCAAAGGAATGGTCTACGGCAAATTCAGGATAAAAATCGCTTAAACCAGGATCATTATCTAGGTTTTGATTCTCGAAGGTTTCTACTAAGAATAAATTATCAGTATTTCTCTCTTCTGGAGGACTAGGAGGTTCAGGAGCAGGTTGAGACTGTTTCTCTCCCAAAGCATAATGATAGTTTTGCGAGAATGCAGTTGTTGAAAAAAGCAATATGTAAAGAAAGTATTTCATTATAATACAATATAAGAATTGTTACCGGTTTTTCTTATTAAGCCACCGGTATAAACTTCATCGTTTCCAATCTCGGTGTAACCACCGGATTTACCGTTAATCACGACACCTGAAGTTCCGTTTACAGTTAATGTCGTACCGTGTACTTCTAAATTGATCACATCACCAACTTGCATTGCTGAAAATCCAGAACTTATCGTTAAAGTAGACGAATAAATACATGCAATTGTATTGCCAACATCATTACTGTTTATATTTCTTGAGGATGTAAATGATATTATCTCAGCCTTTTTCGCATAATTATCCTCAACATCCTTCAAGATTTCCGCTTTAATATTATCAACTTCTTCCTGGGTATAAAATATGGGGGTTCCAGTTAAACTCGAATAATCTCCATCAAAATCATCAGAAGCATCCATATCCCAGCCTTCGAAAGAGATAGAATTTCCTCCTGTAATGGTAAGGTTTTGGCCATCAAGGCTAAGCGATTGAATAGTACCTTCAGAACCTCCATTGTTTATTGTTAAACTATCCACCTGGTTTTTAGTGTAAATTTCAGGAGCATTTATCAGGTCATTATAATCACTGCTGAATAATTCAGGAAGGTCAATCAGGTCCTTATAATTACCCGAAAAATCATCTGCAGCATTGGTGTCCCAATTGTCAAAAGAAATTGAATTCCCTCCTGATATAGATAAGGTTGACTGATCCAGATTTAAATTCTGCGAAACTCCACCGTTTGTTTCAATTCCATTAATGAGGTTATCTACTTCTTCAGCAGTATATAAGATGGGTATATTTTTTAGTGCATTAAATTCTCCACTAAAAATCTCTGGTTTATTCACAAGATCCTCATAGATTCCCGAGAAATCTTCGCTGGCATTGGTGTCCCAATTGTCAAAAGAAATTGAATTCCCTCCTGAAATAAATAAAGTAGTTTGATCCAGATTTAGATTCTGCGAAACTCCCCCTGTGGTTTCTATGCCGCTAATTAAGTTATCGATCTCCGTTTTGTCATATAATTCCGGTTTATTCTGAAGATCCTCATAAATTCCTGAAAAATCATCTGCAGCATTGGAGTCCCAATTCTCGAAAGAAATAGAATTTCCACCTGAAATTGATAAAGT
>JBDNHN010000378.1:0-3315 GCA_041688725.1 Gillisia sp. | reverse complement strand
TCAGTCCAATTTTTATACTGAAATCATATTTAAATTTATAAAACAGATTATAAAGAACGAAAATCAACAAAATCAAAACGGAATAAATAGCGGGGAACATCCGGAAAGCCTCACTAAATTCTCCGTCAAATAACAAAAGCAACGCGCGTTGGCTGCCGCAGCCGTAGCATTCCACTCCAAATAAGTGTTTGTTTAAACAAGGAAGCAGGAATTCTTCCATACTTAGGATTTATTTTTAATTTGAAACAATCACTTTTTTAGAAATAATAGTCCCTGTTGGCCCCGTGATTTTTACAATATAAATTCCGTTGCTCAGGTTTGTAGTAGGAAACTCAAAATAATTTTGGTTTAGCACATTCTTGAATTCAAATATTTTCCTCCCGGTACCATCAAATAGTACAATGGAGGTGGATGTATTTTGGGTTGGAGTAGTAATTTCCAAACGGGTGAGGGGATTATTTTGGATAATGGCGTAATCTTTATAGGGTTTTACCACTTCTTCAATTTCTTCTCTTGCAGAAATAGGGTTCGGGTTGTAGTATGCTATCCTAAATCGATTGTGATATTCCCCTTCATTTAATTGAATTTTATAATCCTGATTTTTTAGATCATAGTATAATTCTGTTTCAGAATCAAATAAAAACACTTCAGAATTAAAATTTTCTAGGGCAGCTATTTTGAAGTTCAGTTCAGTTTTTTCTGATAACTTCAGATATAATGGAATTTTTTCATGTTGATCAAATGGAAGGACGTTAATCAAATAACTTTCGTTTTCCAAAAGCCATCCTGAATCCGATTCTAAAAGGGAGAGGTTCTGTGCATCCATTGCACGGTCTATTCCAGAAGTTGCAATTTCCGAATGTATCAGCAACAATTGCCGGACGTATTGGTTCTTAAATTCAACATTTAATCGAAGTGAGGCAACATTTTCTGTATCAGAGGTTTTCTGTGGAATTAGTTTTGACTTAAACTCTGAAGTTGAGGAATTTTCTTTTTCAATTTTTCTATATTCATTCTTAAAAGTCAGGCTTCCCTTTTCATTCCCAACCACTAAAAATCCCTGGCCAATTGGAGAATAACGCCGGGCATAATAATTCCCGGTTTCAAAGTTGTGGTTTATCAGATTTCCACTCCCATCATACTTGCTAAAAACGGCAGGAACATATCCGTTATTTCCGGCTGCGGGAGAATAGGCGCCATATCCACCTTCATATTCATTTAAATAATGGGATGTCACAGGGCTTGAATCCCAAAAATAGGCAATACCTGTAATACTTTTATTTTCCTGAAGGAAAGCATTTAGATCCAGGGCAGAGGGATATGGATTCCCAACCAACCTGCTTTTATCTTTATTAATTTCCAATGTGATATTTCCTGTATTGGGCCTTCCCCTAAAATCATAGCGCTGTTTATTTCCGGGATTATTCGAAATTCCATATAAAACTACATTCATATTGGTTCCGGAAACGCCTTTCATTGTATATCCTTCTCCCGGGTTAATATCAAAAGTATTTCCAATATAAACCCAATCTGAATAGTCTGTCCCGGAAAATTTATAGATCCATCGATTGGAAATCGTCAACGGATTTGCGTTTCCGTTTAATTCGCTTGTGATTTTTGCCTTGTTGCTGTTTGTTTTGTCAATAGGTTCAAATAAAATATTTCCAAAAAGCAGGGAATTTGAATTGTTTTGAACAGGAGAACACCAATAATTGTAAGTATAAGCTGTGGCGTTTCCTTCCTGAAATACAGAGATCAAACCGTTGCCGGTATTTGCAGAATTTGAATTTCCTTGCAGGAGTTGTGCTTCGTTCCGCAAATAGATCCCGGCATTTGAAGTTCCGGATGGATTGACAGTTAAATTTATTTCTTTTTCTACAAATATAAACTGATCTTCAACATAGACATAGCTATCCTGGTTTCCATAAGGTTTTATATATAACTGTGAAAATCCGGAAAATGGCAATAAAAAAAAAGCTATGATGTATATTTGCTTCATAAAGTGATTGTTTGAATCTCAAATAGCTAATTTGTTTTTTAAATGTCATGTTAATATAGCTTTTAAATACTATAAATCAGTAGTTTATGTACAAAAAATATGCTCAGGTTATTAATACCGTATTAATATTTATTGGAGGAGCAATTTTGCTTTATACCATTGCAGGGGAAGAGGAAAGTAAGTATTTACAAATTCTGGGGTTGGTAATAATTATGTTTGGACTTTATAGGGCAACAAATTATTGGGTGGAAACCAAAGATGATTTTAAGGATGATGCTCAAAATGATATTGAGGAAGAAACTAATAGCGAAAACCAGAAATGAAATTTGAAGTAAACGACAAAGTTGAAGTGTTGGACGATGCTTTGAAGGGTATTGTAATGCACGTGCAGGGAGAAGTGGTCACTATTGAAACTTCAGAAGGCTTTTCGCTGGATTTTAACGAATCTGAATTGGTGAAAATTGATAAGCAACAAAGTAAGATGATCTCCATGAACGATGCGGATTTTTCTGAAATTCTGAGAGAGAAGCAGCAGATCAAAAAGCCAAAATCCATACGCATTAAGCCGAAAGATCGAAATATTCCCCCAATGGAAGTAGATCTTCATATTGGAAAGCTGGTAAATTCATATAAGGGAATGGGCAATTACGATATTCTTAACCTGCAATTAGAGACAGCAAAACGGCAGGTGGAGTTTGCAATGAGCAAACGCATTCAAAAATTAGTTTTTATTCACGGAGTAGGCGAAGGAGTTTTAAAAGCTGAATTGGATTTTTTATTGGGACGTTATGACAACCTGAAATTTTACGATGCCGATTTTCAAAAATATGGAATTGGAGCAACCGAAGTCTATTTTTTCCAAAATTAATAATTTTCTTTTCTTTAGATTATTCCTAAGGATTTAATGGTTCCAATATTGCCTCTACAGATGCAGAGTTGAAAAATCCCAGATTGTAGGTAGTGAATGAGATTTCTTCCCCATCACCTCCCTGATTTTTCAATTTCAGATTTTGAATATCTATAGAAGACCGAAACCTTACAAGGATCTTATTTTCAATCACAAAATCAACTTCATTAAAGCTATCGGTACTGAATAGATCCAGGTATTTTGGGATTCCTCCCTCGTTAAAATTAGAGGCAGGATCCTGGTTAGCCTGTGTTACCTCCAATTTGGAAGGCACACCGTCTTCATCATCATCAGAATCCAGATAATTAGGGATCTCGTCTCCATCGGAATCCCTAAAACCACCAGCCGTAGGATCGTCACCCGCACTGGCTATTTCAACAGATGTTTTTACATTATCGCCATCATCGTC
>JBDNHN010000377.1:0-13163 GCA_041688725.1 Gillisia sp. | reverse complement strand
TTTAAAATTAACATCACTACGCCGGGAGCTTTAAAATTGATCAGTGGAAGTAACATTTTATTTCCTTTGAAAAGGCTCATTGTTGCAGCACCGTTGCTTGTAATCGCTGGTTGCTATCTCAATAAAGAGATTCGTAATGATCTCACGAATATAAGAAACCTCTTGAATTCCTACAAGCGAATCAGGGATTAATATTTCCATTTTTCTTTTTATATTGTAGTCCCCATAATCTCCAAGAAGTCATAATGATCCTTCCCAAATGAATATTACGAAATCCCACACATTTAGAGCAGTTGCTACCTTTGGGTTAAAGAGAGGTTATCTGGAGGAATTAATTTCTTTAGAGGAATTTAAGTTGAAATTAGTGGCGGCCCAAAATGAGGTATATCAAAAATTAAATATTCAATTGAGCGCAAAAATTTCGCCTTGTGAAATTGTCTTTTCCGGGCAAGACGAACCCTCCGTAGATCTTAGTTTTATTCAATATCCTAAATTTCCAAATAAAGTTTCCCTATTAAAGGAGGGTATTTTGAGGCTTGTTGAAATTTTAATGTTAGCTCTGGATCAAAATCGAGTGGTTATAGTTTTTGACGATGAAACAATTATGCTGGAAGTGGATGCAGACCGGTTAGATCCCGGAATCTATTTTAAAGGCTAAGGGTTAATGTAAATTGAAGAAGACCCAATAAAACTAACTAAAGAAATGGAAGATATAGAAAAAATATTGTACAGGAAGAATCCCTCAGATAAATTCGAAAAATATATCTACATAGGAACAGCCTATCCTGAAGATATGCATACTTCGCACCCAAAGCTTGAGAGTTTAAAGAACTGGCAGAATTTTGTCGCTGGTGATGATTACGCTGAAATTTTAGTCACTCTCTTATTTTGTGAATATATCTATTCACAGGAACCAGAATCGGTTGAAGATTATTTTGGGAAAGAATTCTATGAAATTTTTAAGAATAAAAATAAAGAAATAGGAGCTTCGGGCTGGTTTTGGGGAATAGATACGCCTGTTTTCTCAGGACTTGATTTACGAGTTAAGGAAATTGAGCAATCAACTTATTATGATAATGGAGAGCATAAGAAAATAATTTTTACTGATGGTTCAGAAATAAAGATTTTAGACGAGTAAAGCGGTTATAGTAGTGGATTTTATGTTCTGGAAGAAGAATTTCCGCAGTTACTCGAAGATATAGAGGGCATTCGAAAGATATTCCAAAAGAATGATGTAAAACTCTAATTTTTTTTGCAATAAATGAATTCTAATAATTGTGTAACTTTAAATCTTTTTGTATTTATGAAGGACGCTTATATAAATAATTAAATGAAAAATTATGTCAATAAAAAAATTTAAAAACAGTTTCGATCTAATAAACTATTTATGCAGTGAAGATGTTTTAGGTGAGGTGGAAATAGAATATACCCAGCTAAACAGTGAAATACTGGAGGCTTCCAGTTTTAACTTTGAATATCCCGACCTGCAGGAACATCTGGATAGTATTGCCTGGGACATTATACAGAACAACGGTGCAAGCGCATCTTCGATACAGGTCATATTTTATCAGGAAGAAGAAGAAGAGGAAGACTACAACTACAGTATAAAAGGTACGGAGGAGGAATTTGATTCAATTGATAAGAATTTTCATAACCTGCTTAGGAATGTTTTAGGTCCCGATGTTTTTACTATTATTACTTTAGAAGGCTCAAATTATAATCTTAAGTCAACCAAAATACTAAAATGGGAATTTTTTAATTCTACTCCTGAAGGAGAAAAAAAAATAAATCTTTCCAGGGAAGAGGACGAAAAAATTTTAAATGGAATTTTTTCTATTCTTCGCAGGACACGCTCAGCAATAGAATGTTTAGAAGAATATGAATTCGCAGTGGATGACGATAGAGTGAACCTCATAGAAAAGGGCGCGCTAATCGCTAATGCTGTTCTCTCCCTTAAGGACGACAACCCCTTTGAACTGGATACAGAGCAATTAAAAAAAACTTGACAATTGGTATTTAATGAACAATAGATTGGGGTCCAGCGGCAAATCATTAAGGATTATAAACGAACTTGGAGAAGTTAAAGCGAAAACAGGCAGGCAGAATCCTTCTTTATCGAATTTTTAGAGTACCGAAAAGATAAAGGACCGGGAGAGGAATATGAGCTTTTGCAGCACTGGGCAGAGGACCTCCAACTTGATCCATACTTTGATTTGGTTGCCGAGGACGAACATCCAAGAAAGACCGTGGAAGATGTATTATCTGAAATAGAGACCGATCCTTATAACGCATTTGCTTCAGATCCCTCCAATGATCGGAAGAAGCAGAAGTTTCTTAAAGAATATTCTGATGAGGAAACAAATTTAGCTGTGGTGATGTATATGGTCGATGCCTTGCAATACTTTAAAGACCTTCCTCAGGATGAGATAAAGAAGATCGCATTTGAAATAGCAACGATAGGAATGGGCGGAATAGATCCCAAAAAGGAACGTGGTTATGAAGTTCCTTCAATCCCAGGTAGCAATTTCAGTGGTTATAAAACCCTCGCCTATTATTATGTAAGTTGGGCTTTGGCGATGCCTGAAATGCTCAATAGTTTGCAGATGCCTTTTGATAAGGAGTACGAATTAGCCAAGACTT
Organism: Gillisia sp.; assembly: GCA_041688725.1. Lineage (GTDB taxonomy): Bacteria > Bacteroidota > Bacteroidia > Flavobacteriales > Flavobacteriaceae > Gillisia. The sequence continues at coordinate 10,523 of JBDNHN010000377.1, read as the reverse complement.
ATATTTCTTTTTAAATTGTTAGCTTCGCTATTGATATTTTGTAAATTGAAAATTAAAGCTCTAACAATTCCTGTTTAAATTAATCCTTGAGAAATAGCTTATCAACCACAGAAAAGTGAATCTGCTCCCGCTTCAGTAAATAAAGATGATCCATTCATTCATTGATCATAAGGATCAACGACTTTGTGATTTTTATGAGCGAAAACTGAGCCTATTTTTTTCTCTGAATTAAGGTTTCTTTTTCTCCATAAACGCTTTCCGCTTTCATCTTCAGAAAAAATATCGTCACCTCCCAGATTCTTTTCAATTACGTCAATAATGATTCTGAAATACTTTAAGAAGATCGTTCATAAGTGTTAAAAAACTCCCAAAAGAAAACGTATATTTGAGATTAAATTCTCCTTCTTCCAATGCGGAAAACCGTAAAAAAGAGAAGTGGAGATACTTTATATTTGGAACTTCATGTCCAACAGCAAACACGCTCATTACAGATACAATATTCTAGATAAATGTTTCCGGCGCAGGGAGAAACCCCTTAGTTTTCAAGAATTATTGGAGGAGGGAAATTCAGAAATTGCAGAAGTATATCCTGGAGAGGGAATATCTATACGCTCTTTAAGAATTGATATAGCACTATTCCGGGATTCTGAAAAAGGTTTTGGTGCACCATTACCAGTTCAAAAAGATATGGGACAGGAAGTATATTGTTATTCTGATCCCAATTTCTCCATTGCTCAAAAAAACTTGTTGCCTTATGAGCAATATTTAATCGATGCCGCTCAGCAATTATTGGAACGCTACGATGGTCATCCTAAATACGATAAGCTGTCGGAGGCCTTAGTGTTGTTCCAGGAAGAAGAGGGAGCAACTTCAATTCCTGATTACGCTAAGATTTTGTTCTATGATAAAAATGAGGCTTATGAAGGTCTAAGTCATTTAAAACCGATATTCTTGGCGATAAAGAATAAAAATGTATTAAAAATCACCTTCCAAGGCTTTGCCGATACGAAACCTCAAGAGTTCATTTTCCATCCTTATGTTTTAAAACAATACAACCAACGATGGTTTGTGTTTGGTTATAATGAAACCACCCATATAAACCAATGGAGCATTCCCTTGGACGAACGACTTAAATATTTTGAAAATATCGAAGAAGCAGAGCTTAGAAAGGATGATACCAACTGGACTTCCTTTTTCAATGAAATGGTAGGGGTGCGAAAGCAAAGCATGACCCAAGAGAAGCCAATAGCCGAAAGAGTTGTGCTGAGGTTTTCCCCGCAGCGCCTACAATACTTTAAAACAAAACCCATCCATCCCTATTGGGACGAGTTTACTGAAGAGGGCAAAGAAGATCAGATTTTCTTTGAAACAGTAATAAACCTTGAGCTGATTCAACAAATCTTATCTTATGGAAAAGATGTGGAGGTGCTGGAGCCGGACGGGCTAAAGTTAATAATGAAAGAGTATACCGAAAGAATGTCTGAATTTTATTAACTATGCAGACACACTGCATAGGAGCTTTAGATGTTTGTGGAAATTAAATAAGTGTCTATGAGTTTTTTTCGTCAATTACAAAATCAAAATAGGATCCCAAGTCGCAATGAGTTTTCACTATGGAAGATTAACCTTTCCGAAGAAGATATCGAAAGATTAACAACAGATTTGCAGTATGCGACCTTAGACCAAATTGATCCAAGAGATGTAACTATTTATTACTCTCTGTGGTGGAAAAATCATTATAACGGAGGTGCACCAAGTAAACAAGATGTTTTCGAATCTTTAGAAGGTAATAGCAGATATAATCTGGATGTGGAGAAGTTCTATAGACTAGCGAAACTAGGGGCTCAAATGCTTGGAATAAAATGGATAAAGAAACAAAATACACTTTATTTTAGAACCCTTCTTCTTCAGGGAGGGCTTCCAATAAGCCATATAGCAGCAAACCAAGGCACATATCAAAATTTTCTTTTGGCGGTCTTGGAAGAGCAACCCGAAACTATCGAGGACTTTATATTTAAACCTGAGATTATCGGCATTTTACCCAAGTCTAGCCAGAATGACATTATTTATGAAAATTGTTTCGAAATAGTCAAATCCATTATAAATAAAGAAGATATTTATGATGACTTATTGAGCTCCAATGAAGTACTTAAAAGTATTTCGACTCAGCTAAAAATAAGAAGACAAAGCCTCGTTCCAAAAGCACGACTTTCAAAGCCACAAAACTATTGGCTTTTGAGTTTTGAGAAGGAAAAACCAAGTATACTTTTAAGAATTGGCTTTGCTGCCTCCTATAATGTTGCTTCCCTGACCAATATCCTCGGCTTTGAAGCTACAGAAAGGGAATACCAGTTTTACTTAAATGAAAGACTGATTTGTGTTTTCCGTAGAATGCTCAATGGAAATTTTCAAACTGACTGGTATCAACAGCTAGATCAGCATTGGGATGGGGAAAGTAATTTGCCTTATGCATATATAATCGAGAATGGAAGAAAAACTGAAATTAAAGACTTTATTCAAACTATTCCTAATCTACACGAACCAAGTCTTTGGACTAAATATTCCGAGACAGAATGGCGCTTGGTTAAAGGTAGCGGTACTTCCGATAAAGAAGCAGCCATACTTTTCCCAATGCAATGGCATTCTGACCTTCCATCACTAAAAGTCAGTATTTATGGCTATGACTTATCCTGGTCAATTTTCGAGGGTGAGATCCAAATTTCCCTTGACGAGGAAATAAGGAAATATAGAAGTGAAGTAAATTCATTTGATTGGACTATAATAAGTCAAAAACCCAATTGGATGCTTAAGTCGAGTATGCCAGTTGTTCAAAAGACTCCTAAAATTATTGTTTACGACGAAAATAATAAGGCTCTCCCCAATGAACGATATAAAGTATGGGTGAAACGGCGGCAATATATAGAAGCCTGGGAAGAGCTTTCCAGATTAAAATTTATTCATTTAGGCTGTCTGGAATTGAAGATAGAAAAAGAGGGACTTGTTGCCTATGATTCGTTTTTTAATTTGGGTAATCTTCAAGTGGATTTTCTTCATAAATCTATTGATAAGGCCAAATTGGAATTAAGGAATAACAATTCCTTCGAATTTAAACTCGATAATTCTCCTATTTTAAACATAGTAGAGGAAAACAGCAAGTTTTTATTTGAGGTTAAAACCGAGTTTTCTAAAATTCCTAATGGAATTAAAGGTTCTGTGGGAATCAGAAGTAAAAAGAAACTTTATTTTGAAATGCTTTCTCCCTTTGAAGGAATGGCAATTGTTGACAAGGAGGGCCATATTATTGAAACAAAAGAGCCACTCTCTCTGACCAATCTTTATGGACTTAGGATTTTAAGCACCCCTAACAAAGAAACGATTGTGCGCCTAAGGAATAAAATCAAAAGTGACGTCAAAATAAATAAGGAAATAACGGACACTTCTTATCCCCTAATTTCCTTTAAGGAAGACATAACACGTCTATACTATTTACAGGACGCGATGGATTATAGGAATAAAGTCTCAATTGAATTAATTGAAGGTAAGGAGGTTAAAACCTATGAAATATCTCTATTCAGCCATAACTTAAATGTGGACAACCAATTTGAAAATAACTTCACCTTGTATAATTCCGAAGATGAATTAGATCTCTTTGCTATACCTCTAAACTGTGAAACTGAAGAAATAGTGCTTCTACCAATGTTTAGGCAAGCCGACGTTTATAAAATCCCCAACACGGAGATTACAAATCAATTTGTTGTTATTTCTCCTATACAAAATGGAAATCAGCTTATGCCACGATTTGTAAATTTGAATGAGGATTTTGAGGGACAAAGTAAAGATCAACGCATTGAAGAATATCATACCCAGCTAGCTAGTGAGTCTTTTGAACATAAAATCTGGAAAGAAGTATTAGCCTACTTTAACCTATGTCTCGAAAACGAAATTCCTTTTTCTACTTTCGACCAAATTAAAGCCATTTCCCGAAGTTCCGATGTCTCAGCTAGGGCCTTTCTCTATTTAGGTATAAACCAAATAAATTCAGATGAATTTATTCAAAAAGCAATCCTTGAACTGGAACGAGATTTAGGTTTTTGTTTCCATTGGATCAAAAAAGAGGATTGGTTTTTAGCAGCAGAGGAGGTGAGCGAGTTATACGGGATGCAGCATTATAATGATATAATTGGATTACTCACCTCATATTTAAGAGAAAACAATTTACTAGAGATATTCAAGTATTTTAATGATAATCTAAGCCAAATCGAATCTGTTTATAATTCTGACATCTCATACGCAAGACAACTGTTAGGAGAAAGAGTCCTTAATGAATTGCCTTATGGAAGTCCTAAAATATCTTCAAATTACGGAATTCCGATTACGCTACATAAGCAGATTAAGCTTCTGCTAAAAGCTCCGATTGCTGTAGCCGAATCAATAGCCGATACACAAAAGGATTTTCCGATTTGGGGAGGAAATGAATTTAGAGAGAATATTAGACGAAATATTCAATATTCCCAATATCTCGATAGACATTATCTAGATTCAAAATTTTATAAAAGAATAATCATTCAAGCTCTTAAAAACTAATCGACATTATGAACTTCCAAGAATTTTATTCAAAAACCGAAAATAGATTGACTGACGCCATCCTCTCATTATGGGCAACCGGAGATAAGGAAATGCAGGACTACTTTAAGTTTTTGCTCACCCAAGAACCTATAATGGCAGAGGCGGTCTTTCAAAACACCTTTCCCTGGGAAGAAGGAAAAATTTCTTTTGGGGAAGCGACATCTGTCTTTAAAAAGGATTTTATCAATGCTTTAGATGCTATTAGAGATCAAGATTTCAAGTTTCCAAAAGATAGAAAACCCTATAAGCACCAATTGAAAAGCTGGGATACGTTATTGAATAAAAAGAAATCCATTGCAGTAACGACAGGAACCGGCTCAGGGAAAACAGAATGTTTTATGCTGCCAGTAATTCACGATATTTATGAGAATTCCAAAGACCAAGAAGGCATCAACGCCATCTTTTTATACCCTCTGAATGCACTGATCGCCAGCCAAAGAAAACGAATGCACGCCTGGTGTTCTTCTCTTAAAGGAATTGAATATGGCCTTCTAACAGGTGATACACCAAATCGTGCCAACCAAAAAGATAAGGAAGCTGCTTTTCCTCAACTTATATCAAGAGAGCAAATTAGAGCAACCCCACCTCCCATTCTATTTACCAATCCCACGATGTTGGAATATATGTTGGTCAGGAATGCTGATGTGCCAATCCTCGAAAAATCCCAAGGCTCCTTACGATGGATTTTATTGGATGAAGCACATACTCTCACCGGTTCAAAGGCCGCAGAAATGGCTTTACTGATTCGCCGTGTAGTGGCTGCTTTTGGAGTGGACATAAAAGATATTCGTTTTGCAATAACCTCTGCAACTGTTGGCAGCGGCAACACAGATATCCTCAAAAACTTTATGTCAAAACTTTGTGGCATAAGTACAGATCAAATAGAAGTAATCGAAGGTCAGCGAGTCAATCATCAAATTAAAGATGAGAACATTCATCAATTATCAGATACACTTTCAAAAAAGAATATAAAACTTCTTAGAAATGACCTTTTGCGTTCAACGGGTCTAAGTCAAGAAGAAATAGGTGTGAAGCTAAAAATTTCCGATCCATCTGAGCAACTAAAAGCCATAGACACCTTGGCGGACCAAAACATATCTGGCAACAATTTATTACCATTAAGGGGTCATTTTTTCACACGTGGAATTGGAGGGGTTTATGTATGTACAAACTCAAAATGTGACAAACACAAAGATACCAAACCTGAAAAGGCTATAGGTACTATGTATACAATATCGGGAAAAAATTGTGGTAGTTGTGAGTATCCATTATTGGAATTGATTGCATGTAGAACTTGCGGTAATATGATGTTGGAAGGAGAACGGCAAAAAGGTTCTCAAGGTACTGATAAGGTATTTCAGAAAGCTAGTGCAGGCTATGAAGCATTTCATGTTGATAACGAGGAAGAAAGTGAAGAGAAACAATCAGATAGTAAAAATAGTAATACTGTTTGGTTAATAAAAAACAAGACCGGAAGGCATAGAAATCAAGAGTTAACCTCCATATCTATTTCGGTGAATAATGATCTAGTATCCGGAGAGGATTTTCTGATGGCTTGCGATGATAAGTGTCCAAATTGCGGTAGTTCCAATGACAATCCAATTCACTTTAGAATCTCTTCCGCCTTTACCAATAGAATTCTATCAGATATAGTATTGGATCAAACCAATCAAGCAGCTAATATTACCACAAAAACCCTTTACAAAGGGAGGAAATATATCTCTTTCACTGATAGTAGACAAGGCACCGCCAAAATTGCCGCATTAATCAATATTGATAGTGAAAGTGATTGGATTCGATATCAGACCTATCATTATCTGCTTAGAAATCTTAAGAAAAACCAAGCAGATACAAGAAGAGAGGACCTTTTAGAGCTAAGAGCATTTTATATAGCGCAGTTAGATAGTGCCCCCAATATGCTTAAAACAAAATTTCAATTGGAGTTGGATAAAATTGAACGGTCTCTCGAAAGTGAGGGTGGTGAAGTGCTAACAAATAGCAGAGCGTCTTGGACACAAATTATAGATTTCATCAAAAACAAGGAAGGCTTTAGAACTCTATTTAAAAAGGCTGCAAACGGAAATAATTTTGCCGATGATAATGACATGTATGCCAAAGCATTGTTATATGATCAATTCGCCCGAAGATTACCACGACAAAGATCCCTTGAAAATTTAGGATTGGTGAATTTAACCTATCCATTTGTCGATAGCGAAACCTTGCCCAAAATAGCACAAAGTCTCGATATTTCATTAGAAGAATGGAAAAGCCTACTTAAAATATCTCTGGATTATATAGTACGTTATGGCTTTCATTTCCAACTCGATTCCATAAGAAATTTCTCAACACGATATCATACGAGTTACTCCATTTATTCGACAGATTCCGATCGTACGGATGGGAAAAAATGGCCAGAATACAATCCAAATTCTATAACACAGTCAAGACTTGTTTTGTTAATTTGCGCTGGGTTGGGCTGGCACGATAGAGCCGACATTACAACGGAAAGGGAAGACCAACTAAATGAACTCTTACAAAGAATATGGCGAACACTTCAGTCAAAAGTTCTTACCAGGGACGAGGATGGTTACAAGTTAAACTTCTTTGAAAACTCCGTTTTTGAATTAGCTGGGAAAGAATATTTATGTCCCATAACTAATCGGTTGGTAGATAAAGTATTTAAAGGTTATTCTCCGTGGATAAAAGGAAATCTTACAGAAGAGAATATTGAGTACTACCAAATTGATAATAATAAAAATTTCCAGTTTCCTATCTATTCACATCCCTTTCATTTGACGGATGAAAATGAAATCTTGGATAAAGAACACGTGGAAGCTTGGTTAGAAGATAACAGTAATGAAGCAAGAGAGAGAGGTCTTTGGAATAATCTTCATGAACGCATTTATGACTATGATAAATTATTCCTAGCAGGCGAACATTCTGCCCAACAAAGCAAGAAACGACTTTCACAATTGGAAGAGCAGTTCGAGAAAGGTGAGATAAATATACTCAGCTGTTCCACTACAATGGAGATGGGAGTAGATATTGGCGGTATTTCAGCCGTGGTAATGAGCAATGTGCCACCAATGCCAGCCAATTATTTGCAACGTACCGGACGTGCAGGAAGACGAGCTGAGAATAAGTCTTTGGCATTGACCTTTTGCGCCCCAAATCCCATAGGACTGCGAACAATGGGAAATCCAAAGTGGGCCTTGGAGCACGAAATTGCCCCACCAACACTTGCCTTCGACAGTAAAAATATTATTACACGGCATGTGAACTCACATATCTTCGGAATTTTTATAAGACAGCAAGAAAATGAAAACAAAGGACTCAACATTAAAGAAAATATAAATAAGTTCTTTTATGAAGATAGTCCTACCATTGCAGAGAATTTTTTGTCTTGGTTGGACAAAAGTGAAAGCGTTCATTTTGAGAAACAACTAAAATATCTAGTTAAGGGTACTCCTCTATCAAATAATTCAGCCACCGCACTTCTCATTATGGTTTCTGATAATTTTAAAAAGGTTATATCAGGTATAAAGAAACAAAAGGAAGGTTTTGATAAGAAACTAGAAGAGTTAAAACAAGATTTTGGTGATAATAGTCCAGCCTATAAAGCTGTCAACTACAGAAGGACGCAATTATTTCAAAAATTTGTATTGTCTTATTTGGCAGAAGTTGACTTCCTTCCAAATGCTGGTTTGCCCACCGGAATTGTAGATTTTGAAAAAACGACACTTTCAGATCTTAAAAACACGAACCCGGACAGATTTAAAAGAAATCCAAGCTATCCTATAGTTAGGGCCCTCACCGAATTCGCTCCTGGGAACAATATCCTTATTGATGGTTTTAATTATAAATCATCGGGAATAGTGATGAAAAGTACTTGGGGAAATGCCACAGAAAGAACTACCATCCAAGGGTGTAAAAATTGTGGCTTCCAAAGAACAGTTGAATTTGGAAAGGTAAATGAAAAATGTCCAAAATGTGATAGTGCAAATTCCTTTACAGGCATTGATTTGGGAGACCATAGGGGACATTACACAGAATTGGTTGAACCTGTAGGTTTTTCAATTGACCTATTTCACTCCCCAACTAGAGTTATTGCAGAGAAAAGTAAACCTCAATACCTGGAGCCTCTGCTGCTAAATATTGAACCATGGGCTACAGAACAAAATGGATATATTGACTATAGAAATAGTTTCCGAGACCAAAACACCCAAATCCTTTTTTACAATACCGGTGATGGCGAAGGTTATAGCCTATGTCTCGATTGCGGAAGGGTAGAAATGTCGAACGAGAAACTTCAGGGCCATAAGCGCTTAAGAGGAGGGAAAGACTCAGACGGCGAAAGTGTATGTGCAGCAACGAGTGTTCGCGATCACATAATCTTGGGAAGTAAATTCAATACTGACTTTACAGAAATACGCCTAAAAACTGCGAACAATACCTTTGTCAATGATAAACGGTTGATCTATTCATTAGGGGTGATTTTTACAAAAGTCTTAGCGGACTATCTGGGAATTGAGGAATCAGAATTAGGTTTTGGCATAAAAAAGTACAAAACCTACCAAACAATATTTATCTATGATACTGCGAAAGGTGGTGCCGGCTATGCTTCCCAATTTAGAATCTATACTAAAGAGATATTGGAACAAGCCTTAAAGGATCTTGAGAAATGTGATTGTACTGCAGCTTGTACCAAATGTTTGGTAGATAGAACCACACAGTGGCATATTGAGGATTTGGATAGGAACCTTGCCTTGGAATGGCTCGGTTCAGCAAATTCCAACCAATTACCAGAGGCTCTTCAATCAGAAAACAATAATATTAGTGTTGTAATCGGTTCTTTATATGACGAGATTCAAAGATTAAATTACCATTATAGTATAAAAGAAATAAACCTGCACATTTCTAATAGCATCTCAGAATGGGATATCGATGACCTTCAGTGGTTGGAGGATTTAAAACGGAATAAAATCAAGATTAACTTTATTGTTGAAGGAGATATTGAATATACGGACAATCAAGAGAAATTGTCCGTATATCTATTATCGCATAATTACATCTTAAAGATTGGAAAGAATCATAAGCATTTGGACTATCCAGTACAACTTTCAGTGTGCTTAAATAACAATAAAACCATAGGTTATATCTCTAAAGAAAATTATTCTAGCTTGGATATTAAATCTTTGATGGAAGTAAGTGAAAAAGTGTATAAGGTCGATGATTTAACAATTCCTGATTATACATTTCATCCGATGCCTCAAATAGATTCCGGCAATTTATATGAATCCAGAATACAATCTATTCCAAGGAACAGCCAAAGCAATGAGATTGCCAGTCTGATGATCCAAAAACTAAATAATGTTCAGGACTTGCTTTCCAAAATAAAGAACAAAAGCTATAAGGTTTCTTATTTTGATAAATACAACCAATCTGAATTTTCTATGCGCTTGATGCTGCAATTTATAAATCAAATGAAAGAATTATGGCCCATAGAAATTTCCGAATTGAATGTTCACCTCGAAAAAAATGCTTTTAGAAACAATTATTTTCCAGAGTTCATTATCCATAATTACAAGGAGTATGAAGACTATGTCTACGATTTAAATAAATTATCCGGCAGCTTTAATTTTAAAATAAACACTAAAGAGGCTTACCGTCTACCCCACTTCCGATATTTCGAATTTAAAGCTGACGATGTATCCTTTATAGTTAGAATTGACGGTGGAATAGCGCACGGATTTAAACCATTGGACCGCCTAACTTCCGAAGACATGAGCTATGAAAACCAGGTTTTCGAAATACGGAAAGATGTGGGGTATGACGTTATCTATAATATTAGTATCGAAGGCTAATAATTTATTGGTGATACTAGCCATATCAACCAA
>JBDNHN010000376.1:0-3790 GCA_041688725.1 Gillisia sp. | reverse complement strand
CCGGTCAAAAAGAATAACCTTAGCGCCACTTTCTGTTTTTACCGAGAAAATATCGGTATTTGTTTTGGCAATATCCATTAAGGTATCGTCAAAGGTTTTGGCAAAATTGGCTTCAACTTGTTTGTGATAGAGTGCGGCTATAAAATGCTCTGGTTTTAATTGCGCAGTTCCTTCGCTAATTTGCAAGAGCAACATTTCGTAATCGTCCTTGCTATAATTTTTTAAGGTATCCTGCCAGTTTTCATCCTTTGCCAGAGCTTTATCAACTCTCTTTACCTCATTGGCAAACTTATCATTTAGAAACTTGTATAGAAAAACCTGGGTTATGATCTTAAACTCATTCCCATCGTTCCCCAAACCATAATTAGCACAAACGCCTTTCAGATCATCTATCAGCGTTTTTACTTTACTCTCAAAAATTTTTGTTGTCATGCGTTTCTTCCGTAAAATTCGTTCATATATTCCTTCACCACTAATTTGTTGATAAAATTAGAATTATCGGCATTTAAAGGTATGTTGCTCTTTGTTTTAAACTGGTCTATTACCAGGCGTACCATCATTTTTTCTACATAACTTTCATTCTCCAATATTTTTGCGTTTTGTAAAATGTGATTATCTGCTGCTATTTTTAATCCGGATAAGGCATCAAATAATTGGCTTTCACTTTTAGTTAAATCACCTTTCTCCATTAGGCGTTTGTGAATCCGGGCATATTTAGCATCGTTTTCATACTTTGCCTGAATCAATTTGTTTTTACGTTCCAGTTCCCTGGCCTTTTTATAAATGGATTCCAAAGCCTCTATATTTTTTTCCATATCCTCTTTGGTCACCTCGCTAAGATTTTTCTTCTTAAACAAACGTTCCAGTTCTTCCTTTAATGAAATAAATACGGGGTCTTTTTGATCCATATTTCCGCCCAAAGCTTCCCTTGTTTTTTGCAGGATATTCTTTAACTCATCGGCTAAAATCATCTCTTCCTCTTTCACCTTTGTAAAAGCAAAAAGCACATCTTCCAGGGCAATATTCAATAGATTAGAGGTGTCTACATTGTTTTCCAATGACTCTTTAAGATTGATAAGTGCCAGATGATTGTTGGCTTCTCTGGAAAGTTCGGTTAGCTTTTTAAAATCCAGTTTATCCAACAAATCGTAATTTCCGGTAAGTCGTATTAAGTTGTACAGGGCTTTCGCATCATTAAGAGCTTTGGTAAGCTCCAAAATGTGTTTGCGATCCTTAATTTCTGTGATTTGTTGAGAGAAAACTTCTGCATTTTTTGTGTCAAAATGAAATAGGGCATCTTTAATTTCCCTAATCTGCGTTTCAATTTCTTCAGACGACATAAACAAATCAGAATAATGTTGCATTTCATCGCCTAATTCGGCTTGAAGTTCGTCAAAATAGGCTTTATTGGTTTTGTCAAACTCACTTTGAATGTTGGCAAAATCAACTACATATCCGTATTTAAAGTTTTTATACGTTCTATTAACTCGGGTTAAGGCTTGCAATAAGTTGTGGGATTTAATAACACGACCAACATAAAGTTTCTTTAACCTTTTAGCATCAAAACCAGTCAAAAGCATTTTAAATACAAACAGGATATCAATTTTGCCTTCTTTGAAATCTTCGACCTTTTCCTTGCGTATTTCTTTGGTGTCAACATCGTGTAATATAAGCGCGGCAGTATTAACCTCTATATCTTTTTTCCTCTTTGTGGCATAGCTAACCGGAGGATCGGCAGCCATTGACAATGGTTCTGAAATATTACTGTAAATCACCTTCGCATACTTCTCCTGAAAAATTTCGAACATCATTTTTGCCTGCTCTGAAGAGTCACAAACAACCATAGCGCCTATAGTGGAATCGTTCATGGTAATACGGCTTTTTTCAAAGTCGGTCACAATATAGTCTAACATTGGCTCCACAAATTTATAATGTGAATAGACTACCTTTTTACTTGTATTACCTTTTAAAATCTCAATTTCTTCCAATGCTTTTTCGAGAGTAAGTTTATAACTGGTCTCAATTTCTTCACGAATTAAACGAAGTGTATAGCCATCAGCAATGGAAGCATTGTAATAATATTTATGGATATAATTTCCGAAAAGTAATTTTGAATTATAATCTGTTCCTAAAAGCGGAGTTCCGGTCAAACCAATTTTCACTGAATTTGGATCAGATTCCCTGAGGTTTGCTAGAAAACTTCCTTTAGGATTGTAACTGCGATGCACTTCATCTAAAAAATAAACTCGTTGTAAACTTAAATTATAATCGGTATTCCGGGCAACATCCGGATCATTCTTAAATTTTTGGATATTTACAACCGTAATTTCAGGTTTTCCCGAATTGTTTTCTATTGCTTTCGACGATTTAATGGTTCGGGCAAATTCATCCTTTGAATTCACATTATGAACGATCAAACCCCTGCTTTTGAATTCTCTACCCGCCTGAATTAATAGGTCCATTCGATCGACAATAAAGTAGAACTTGGGGACAACACCTCTTTTTTGATAATAATTTGTCAGGAACTTGACATTGTAGTAGGCAAGTGCCGTTTTTCCGCTACCCTGAGTGTGCCATATAATCCCTTTTGTAATTCCTTTATTAAGTGTATTCTCAATCGCTTTTGTGGCAAATAATTGGGGATAACGCATTATGTGTTTCTCCATGCCTTGTTTTTCATTCACATAGGCAATTGCATATTGTAAAATAAAGGATAAGCGATCCTTGCTTAACATTGAGGTACAAATTCTATTGGTGGGAGTATCTGGATCCTTGTTGGTGGCAAACTCTTGGGTATACTTAATTCCAACAAGATTAGTATCTTTTAAAACATAGTTTTCAATATCATCATCATTGGGACGTAGAATTTGTTCCAGGTCAAACTTTTCTTCTTCTCTAAAATAATTAAAAATAGGTTTTTGATAGGATGAGGAAGCATAAAAAGCTCCCTCGATTAAGGATGTTGAGCCGTCATCATATTCCATATTATTTGAGAATACCATCATTTGGGTAATATTCACAAACTTCCTAAACTTCTTATTTTGAAAGCGTGTATTGATTCGTTCCCTTTCTGCAATTACACCATCTTTATTATTGGGTTTTTTCACCTCAATAAACACCAATGGCATTCCATTTATTAATAATATAATATCAGGCCTGAATTCTTCATCATCCTTTTTATAGGTTAATTCAGTAACCACATTGAACGTGTTTTCTTCAAAATTTTCAAAGTCGATTAACCTAATACCAGATCTATCGATTAATTTTTCATAGAACACCTTACCTAAATCTTCATTGTCCAGGGCGAGAGTTACTTCATCTAAAACCCTGGCTACATCATCATCCTCTAATCCAGGATTTATTTTTTTAATACTGGATTTAAAAATATCTGTAAAAATATTAGTGTCGGTATCCCAATTACTGTCTTTCAGGGATATGTAGGTATAGCCTAAGCGGATTAAATGTAAAATAGAAGGGATTTTTACCCGGGAATCTTCGTTAAAGGCCATTAGCGCATATAGATCAATAAAAAATTAAATCCTATAAATGGAAGGAAAACCAAAAATTGATTTTCATAAGAGGAGTAAATTTAAGGAATTTTATGTGAATTTTAACACTTATGTTTTAGCCATTTCCTGTAACGGGGTAATTAATCCAGAATAACAAGACAATTTGTTCTGATGGGGGCTTCAAAACTTTTAAAAAAGGTTAAATATGTGCAGGTAGAAGTAACAGCAAATATATCGGGTATTTAATTGATAATTAAGGATTTTTATTCAGTCGTAACAAT
>JBDNHN010000375.1:0-4197 GCA_041688725.1 Gillisia sp. | reverse complement strand
TTTTCTATTCTTTAATTCGTTCTTTATAAGTACCTTTTTCAGTTTCTATCCTTACTTTATCTCCTTCATTTATAAAAAGCGGCACGTTAACTTCTGCTCCGGTTTCAAGTGTTGCCAGTTTGGTAGCATTGGTAGCGGTATTTCCTTTAATTCCGGGTTCGGTAGTGGCAACTTCCAAAATAACACTTGGCGGTAATTCTACGGTAAGCGGATTATTGTCTTCGGTATTTATTAAAACGGTAACTATTTCTCCTTCTTTTAAGAGCTTTGGCATGTCCAAAACGCTTTCTGTAAGCCTAATTTGGGTGAAATCTGCCACGTTCATAAAATGATAAAATTCGCCATCATTATATAAATATTGAAATTTATGGGTTTCAACCCTTACCTCTTCAATTTTATGTCCTCCGGAGAAAGTATTATCCAAAACTTTACCATTGGTAACACTTTTGAGCTTAGTTCTGACAAAGGCAGGGCCTTTTCCTGGTTTTACGTGTAGGAATTCAATTACTTTATAAATATCGTTGTTATAACGGATGCATAACCCATTTCTAATATCACTTGTGTTTGCCATTTTTATTGAATTTAATTTAATTTGAACTAATGTATCCCTTCATGATACCACGTTGGGAATTTTTTATGAATTCTAATATTTCATCCCGCTCTGCGGAAGCCTGCATTTCTGCTTCAATTATTGAAACCGCTTGGGAGGTATTGTAATTTTTTTGGTATAAAATTCGAAAGATATCCTGGATCTCTCTTATTTTTTCGGTAATGAAACCGCGACGTCTAAGTCCTATAGAATTGATCCCAACATAAGAGAGGGGTTCTCTCCCCGCTTTTACAAATGGGGGAATATCTTTTCTCACTAATGAGCCACCGGTTACAAAAGCATGGCTTCCTATACTGCAATATTGCTGAACAGCAGACATCCCTGCCAATATTGCAAAGTCGCCTACATTTACATGTCCTGCAAGAGTGCTATTGTTTGAAAAAATACAATTATCACCTACTATGCAATCATGTGCGATATGACAATAGGCCATAATCCAACAGTTTTTTCCTATAACGGTTCTCATTCTGTCTGAGGTACCCCGGTTGATGGTCACACATTCCCGTATGGTGGTATTATCACCAATTTCGGTAGTGGTTTCCTCATCGTTAAATTTTTTGTCCTGTGGGATGGCAGATATAACCGATCCTGGGAAAATACTGCAATTTTTCCCGATTCGGGCACCTTCCATAATGGTCACATTTGAACCTATCCAGGTTCCTTCACCAATTATCACATTGTTGTGAATGGTTGTGAAGGGTTCAATAACCACATTTTTGGCAATTTTCGCTCCCGGATGTACATATGCTAGGGGTTGGTTCATCTTCTTTTATTTTATTTTTACAATTTGAGCCATTAAAATAGCCTCTGCAGCCAATTTCCCATTTGCATAGGCATAGCCTTGCATTTGGCAAATCCCGCGTCTGATAGGCGCTAATAAATCTAATTTAAATATTAAAGTATCTCCGGGAACAACCTGCCGTTTAAATTTCACATTATCGATCTTCATGAAATAAGTCAGGTAATTTTCCGGATCAGGCACCGATTTCAATGCGAGGATCCCCCCGGTTTGTGCCATTGCTTCCACTTGTAAAACCCCGGGCATTACCGGTTTACCAGGAAAATGACCAACAAAGAATGGTTCGTTCATTGTCACATTTTTCATCCCAACCACACAACTTTCGGTTAGTTTAAAAATTTTATCTACTAATAAAAATGGAGGCCGGTGGGGTAATATATCCATAATAGCTACCACATCCATCAACGGCTCCTGATCAAAATCTATTTTAGGCATATTATTACTGCGCCTTTCAGTTTTAATATGTTTTGCCAGTTTTTTCGCGAATTGGGTGTTGACATCATGTCCGGGTTTGGTAGCGAATACTTTCCCCCTTATTCTGGTTCCAATTAGTGCCAAATCTCCTAAAACATCAAGTAATTTATGACGTGCTGCTTCATTAGGATAATGAAGGGTTAAATTGTCTAAAATGCCATTTGGTTTTACAGAAATAGTATCTCTGTCGAAAGCCTTTCGCAATTTTTCCATCGTTTCAGGATTCAATTCCTTGTCAACATAAACTATGGCATTATTTAAATCGCCACCTTTTATTAAGCCGTGGTCGAGCAAGGTTTCAATCTCGTGAAGGAAACTAAAAGTACGTGCATTTGCAATTTCAGTTTTAAATTCTGAAAGATTTTGAATTGAAGCGTTCTGGGTTCCAAGAACTTTGGTGCCAAAATCAACCATGCTTGTTACCTGATATGTATCGCAAGGCATCACAATTATTTCACTGCCGGTTTTTTCATCTTTATATGAAATAACTTCAGTGATAATAAATTCATCTCTATTAGCATTTTGAGTTTCTACACCGGCTTCTTCCAAAGCCTCTACAAAATACTTTGAAGAACCGTCCATTATAGGTGGTTCAGAAGCATTTAATTCTATTATAACATTGTCTATTTCCATTCCTACACAAGCAGCCAGCACATGTTCTGAAGTTTGTATGCTTATCCCGTTTTTTTCAAGGTTGGTTCCTCTCTGGGTATTCACCACGTAATTTACATCTGCTTCAACGATAGGTTCATTTTCCAAATCGACACGCTTAAATACGTAACCGGTATTTTCCGGTGCGGGTTTAAAGGTAAGGGTAACTTCTTTACCTGTATGAAGTCCTACTCCCTTTAAAGAAACTTCTTTCTTGATGGTTGTTTGTTTTGAAAGGATCTCAGCCATTCTTATTTTTTTTTTCTAATTGGGTTAACCTTTCTACAATTTTTGTAAAATTTTTAAAATGAACATAGGACTTGTTGAAATCACTATAACCAAATGACGGGGAACCTTGAATCACTTCCTCGTCTTTTATATTTCTACCAATACCGGATTGTGCCTGAACTTTTACTCCGTTGCCAATGCTTAAATGCCCTGCAATACCTACCTGCCCGCCAATTAGGCAATTTTCACCTATTTTGGTAGAACCTGCTATTCCTGTTTGTGCGGCAATGGCCGTATGCTGCCCAATTTCAACGTTATGGGCAATTTGTACCTGATTGTCAATTTTTACTCCTTTCCGGATTATAGTTGATCCCAGGGTTGCACGGTCTATAGTGGTTCCTGCTCCAATATCTACAAAATCCTCTAAAATAACATTACCTATTTGCGGAATTTTGGAATATTCGCCGCTTTCATTCGGAGTAAATCCAAAACCATCAGCACCTATTACAGAACCACTGTGGATTACACAGAAATTTCCAATAATCGTTTCAGAATATATTTTAACTCCCGCAAATATAATTGTGTTATCTCCAATTGTTACATTATCTCCTATATAAGAGTTAGGATAAATCTTTACATCGTTTCCAATTATTACGTTTTCACCTAAATAAGCAAATGCTCCAAGATAAATATTCTCACCATAAATGGCAGATTCAGAAATATAATGAGGTTCCTCAATCCTACTTTTATTCAATTGCACCTGATTATAATATTCCAATAAAGTTGAAAAAGCTTTATATGGGTCTTTGACCCTGATTAAGGTTGTTTCTATTTTCTCCTCAATTTGAAAATCATCTATCACAATGACTACGGATGCATTGGTAGAATAAATATATGAAGTGTATTTAGGATTGCTCAAATAAGTTAACGAACCTTTTGTGCCTTCCTCAATTTTGGACAATTTAAAAACCTCTGTCTTTGGATTCCCATCGACAGTTCCTTCTAAAATCTCGGCTATTTGTGCTGCTGTAAATTTCATCGTGGCAAAAGTAAAGAAAATGAGTTAATCTTTGACCTTTGGATAACAGATATAATATTTAGTTACCTCTTTGGACAATGCTTTTAAATTTAATTGATCGGAAGCTCTAGCAACATCGGTGGTTTTTCCGTTTCTGTGTAAAATTTGAATTTTATTTTTTTCACTGGAATAAGCCACATTTGAAATTTCCCCGCTAAAAACAAAATAGGCTGCCTCATGTTCAGATAGGTTGTGCATTTTTTGAACGGCTTCCCTATATTTCTGTAATTTCCAGTGGTCTACAGGTTTATTTTTCAGTTTAATCTTCAGAAGATTTCTATTCAGAAGCATTTCACTCAGGTTACTCAAAACATAATCATCTATTTCAACCCATTCCTTCATCGCTGAAACAATATC
>JBDNHN010000374.1:0-2816 GCA_041688725.1 Gillisia sp. | reverse complement strand
TAGACATTTATATGATGGAGATTATCTAAAATTCAAAAACATAAAGCTGAGCTATAAATTGCCAACTTTATGGAATACCATTCAAGATGGAACAGTTTATATACAAGGAGATAATTTATTTCTTTTAACAGAATTGGACGGATATGATCCTGAAGCTGTTTTGAACGGCGTCAATTTCTTCCAGGTACCTACTGCACAAAGTATCATTTTGGGAATGCAATTAAAATTTTAAAATCAAGAAGATGAAAAACATAAAAATATTTATTGTATTTATAGGGGCACTAAGCAGTCTAGGCTGTAGCGATGATGTTCTTACTCAAATTCCAGATCATGTGATTTCTGAAGCTTTAGTTTTGAAATCTGCAGATAAATTACAGAATCTGTTAACAGGATCCTATAACGAGATATCCCGTAACGAATATTTAGGAAGGGTTTTATATAAGAGAGCTGCAGTAAAAGGAACAGATTTTCGCTTTGTAAAAACCACATATAATCCCAGAGATTATGAACAAATCGAATATAAGTATGAAGAAAGCAGCAACAGTAGTGGTAATGCAGATGCATTATGGAGACAATCCTATAAAGGAATTGGTAACCTCAATTTGATTATTGATAATATAGACGATGCGGAAGGAAATCCAGATCAAAAAGGACAAATAAAAGCAGAAGCCTTAGGCCTACGCGGAATGATCTATTTTGACCTTGCAAGGACATTTGCATATCCATGGATAAAAGAAGGGGAATCTGCACAGGGTTTGCCTTTAAATTTATCTTCCTCTGAAGTTGTTATAGATAGAAGCAATTTGGGAGAAACCTATAATCAGATTATTCTGGATATGACCACCGCCCTGAATTTTATTGAAGACAACAGCTGGGTACCGGGAAGCACTAAGTACATTACTAAAACGGGCCTCAAAGCATTATTAGCAAGGGTATACCTTTACAAGCAGGATTGGGAAAATGCACTCAGGTATGCGGAAGAGGTAATAGCTGTTAGAGGAGAACCCTATTTAATGCCCGCATCATCTTATGCATTTACAGATTATAATTCTGAATCTCTCTTTGAATTAAGTATAACAAGCCAAAATTCCTTGGGGAGTAATGGGCTTGGAGCCCAGTTTGACTATAAACAAGGTGGCCAGGGAGATGTTATTGCAACCCAGACTTTTGTAGATCTTTTAAAAACCTATCAGGATGATCCCAGGGCTAGGTTCCTTGAGATGGATAAAGAAGATGGCAATAATGCATTTGTAAAGTATACCAACAGAAGTGAAGGAGGTGGATTAAGTGATCATAATATTCCTGTAATCAGACTTTCTGAAGTTTATCTAATAGCTGCGGAGGCTGCTGCAAATGGAGCTGACGGAGGTGAAGCTCAGGCACTAACCTATCTAAATACTCTTATAAAGAACCGAACTGAAGATTTCCAAAGCGATAATGCCACAGAAACCGGTGATGCATTAAAACAACGAATTGCTGAAGAAAGAAGAAGAGAATTGGCACTGGAAGGCCATGGAGTGTATGATTATATCCGTAGAGGAGTAAATATAGTTCGTCCTACAGAGGAGCATGTAAATACAGGAGTGGAAATTAATAACCTGAATATTATGGCTACAGATTTTAGAACCATTTATCCTATTCCTTCAAGTGAAATTGAAGCCTCAGGAATGGAACAAACCCAGGGTTACTAATTTAAAATAAAGAAGTCTTACCGGGTAAGGCTTCTTTATTTTGTTTTTTTAAGGCAATTAACGGGATGCCTCATTCAAGGTAATTAGCAATATAAAACCTATTTTTATTGCGCGAGAAACAATTGTTCCCGGGCACAAAGTATTAAAACAAAATTATTTGGTAAGATAAAAAGTAGGATTCAAAAAGAGATTCTAAATCTTTGTTTCTACTTAAAAAGAAATATTAAATAGAATGAGCCAAACTAAATTAGTAAATACGCTCTTCTTAATTATTAAAATAAATTATGGTAACAAGACAAACAGCTTTGAAGATTAGAAAAACCCACCGTTATTTAGGGGTTTTTATTGGAATACAATTTTTGATGTGGACCATTAGCGGATTATATTTTAGCTGGACAGATATAGATGAAATTCATGGGGATCAATTTCGTAAAGAAAACGTGCAGCAGGCCGTTTTTAAAAATCTAAAAAGTCCCGGTGAGCTTGGAACTGAATTAGTGATTTCTTCGTTGGAACTAAAAGAAATAGCAAATAATCCTTATTACTGGATCAACAAAACCACTCTGATAGATGCCAGAACCGGGAGTGTAAAAGAAGGTTTGACACAAGAGGAGGGGTTGTTGGTTGCTGAAAAACATATGCTTGAAGGCCTCGAAATTTCGGGGATTGAAAAAATTAATTCCACGGGAAATCATCACGAATATAGAGGTGGACCTTTACCAGCATATGTTATTTCCTACGACACCCCCGGAAATGTAAAAGCTTACGTCGCTTTAAAAGACGGTTCATTTCAAACATTAAGGTATCGGGATTGGAGATGGTTTGACTTTTTATGGATGACCCATACAATGGATTACGAAGGAAGGGACAATTTTAATAACCTGATATTAAGAGGGTTTTCCTTGTTAGGTTTAATTACGGTATTCAGCGGGTTTCTTTTGTGGTATACTTCTTCTCCATCGGTTAGAAAAATTAAAAAAAAATTCAAAAAAAAACAATCTCATAAATCGAACATTAAAGCATAAATAAAATAACACTAAATTTGTAATTATTAAATAACTAAATACTCAAAAAAATGAAAAATCAAGTAAAGAATCTATTGATGATTGCAGCAATTTCAGGAAG
>JBDNHN010000373.1:0-5985 GCA_041688725.1 Gillisia sp. | reverse complement strand
CCTAATTGATGCGATACATCTAATAAAATATTCGCACTATCGGATTTTGGAAAAGTAAAGCGATAAATAGCTGAATGTGTTGATGGTGTTACTTCTGTTCTTATTTTATAGCGGCTCAGAGTTACTCCATATTCATAAGCAGTTGCAATTTCATTTTCTTTTGGTGAGTCGTGTTCCGTTTCTCCAACAGCTAAGCCAACTTGCGGTGATAAAAAGATTTGCCCGTATTTCCCCCATCCGGAACCGCTCACGTGAAGTTGACCAAATCCTCTTATGGGTTGATCAATAACATAGCAATCCATGTCGTATTTATTATCGCCTCCGGGGGTTTGTGGACTTGGATTTATGCCAGCATTAGGTAACTGTGGACCAATAACATTACTACTATTAGCGTCCCTCACGCCAATAAAGTTGTCTATGTAATCCACTAACTCAACTTTCTTATTTTGAGAAAAACCAGTAATGCTCAAAAACAATAAAGTAAGAATCGAAAACGTATTAAATTTCATCTGTAATTTCATTTGCGATTTTTTAATTTTTATGATAACTTACAACCCAATGACTAAAACACTTATAGCTTTTAAGGTTGATTTTATTATGTTAGAAAACTAATTTGTTCTGATAATACCTGCTGTTGGTATATTAATTTTAATCAATCCATTGAATCTTATTTTTTCTTTTCTGATTAGCTTCCCCATACAATCATAAATCGATACATTATGAGTTCCAAAATCATTACTGCAATCAAATACCAAACTGTTTTTATGAGTTGCATTTACAATAAGTAAATCTTTATTCATATTTATTGGCGTTATAACACTTGGCTGATAAACTACAATTGCTGTTTTATTATCCAAAGAAACTTCTGACCAA
The DNA here is from genome assembly GCA_041688725.1 of Gillisia sp. Lineage (GTDB taxonomy): Bacteria > Bacteroidota > Bacteroidia > Flavobacteriales > Flavobacteriaceae > Gillisia. The sequence continues at coordinate 5,112 of JBDNHN010000373.1, read as the reverse complement.
GTATAATTTGCCTCTGGTCCGTAATTGTAAGCTTGTCCTCGGGTTAGCACTTCATTAAAATCTTTCCATTGTAGTAACAAAAACTGAAGCATTTTTAAATGTGATGCACTCATTTTGGTTAAATCGGTAGATATTTGAGGAACTGACAAAAACGTTTGTAATAATTGTAACGCTGCAACTTCCGGAGTTTCATTTTCATTCCAAGCTAGAGGATCGGCGTGTATGACCTGTTTATTTAAGTTACGAGCATCTAGCGTACGCGTACGATTCTCTAATATGTTGTTAGGACAATCAATTGCTCTAAACATATTTGCATATTGTTGTAATATAGGACTTGTGAAAAATTGTCTGTATTCAATAAGAACATTAGGGTTAATGATTTTGCAAGCAAGATAAATATCTGACAATAATTTAACGGTTGCTTCTTCTACACTTTCATAATCACGACCATTTCCCATTGGCAAATTTTTGGGAGCAAATCTTGAATTTATTAAATCCATAAAATCGATTTTGAATCCATCAATATTATTCTCTTTCATTAGTGAAACTAAACGCTCGGTAAGGTGTTTCCGTACTTCTGGAAAACGGGGATCTACAACCCACGCGCTAGCCCAGTCAGCCTTGTAGAGCATTTTATCTTTCAATGTTTCATATATTTTTGATTTTTCACCAATCATGCTTGGCGCTGTCCATAACATATATTTTAAACCTACTTCATGAACTTTTTCAACGTGCTTCTTAAAATCTTTAAATCGTGTAGTATCAATTTCCCAATCGCCATTATAGGCACAATAACCCGATTTTGCATCGTATGCTTTTTGCCATCCATCATCAACAATAATAGTCTCACAACCTATTTCCTTGGCAAGTTGTGCTTGTTGTTCTATATTTTTAGCATTTAGACCATCTGTTTTTAAAGCATACCAAGTACAATAAAAAGGATTGTGTGCTTTTTTCAGGGATTGAAGCAAAATTTAATTGGTTTTCAGTTTTCCACCATTCCAATAAATCCTGTTGTGCAAGATTATAGTTAATATCTCTACTGTCGAATCGAATTTTAACTTTATAGGATTCCATTGCCTTTGTTGGGTAAGTAAACAATCCTATTTTAATATCAAATCCGACACCATTTTCTTCGTTTTCACCAATTTGTAATGTAGTAGGATAAACCAATTCAGATACCGCAAGCGTTAATCGATTGGTGTTATTGTTATTAATTAATGTCATGCTTGGCTGATCCATCATAGCTGAAGTAAAAGCAGGCTTAGCGTTAAAACTTACCGGTATCATTCTAGAAATAGGATAATGATACAGCGATGTTGGTTCATTTAATGCATCGGCACCATAAGGACCTAAATAACTTTGAATATCAATTGAAGCTTGTTTGAATTTAATTGTAATAGGCGAAGGGATTGCTTTTTGTTGAGCTGAAAGACTAATTTCAAGCTCTTCAATTCCTGGTGCAATTGTTCTAACGTTTACAGTTCGATTAAAATTTTTGTCATTGCCTTCTATACTCAGATTGAATTGTCCAACTTGAAAAGTTTGAGCTGAAGTAAATTGCGATAAAAAAATAAATGTTATAAGTGCTATTGTTTTCATTTCTATAGTTATTGTTTTAAACATATATAAAACTGTTTTTCAAATTTGCCAACTCTGTTATAGACCATGATTTTATAAATACCAATTATATGGCTAAATCTCATGGTTTCGAATTTTAAGTGTTATGGGTACATACTATTTTGAGTTTTTTATAATAATTTTCCTTTGAATATATTAACATTTTCTTTATTCCTTAAGCTTATAATAGCAATATAGTGGCCTCCGCACCAAACCGTTTGGTCCGCGCCCAATTTCATCCCGCAGTTAAGTGAAATATTTCTTAAGGATATTTAGAACAATATCTTTTTTTCCATATTCAGCAGGGAAATATGCCACTTTCTCTTTTAAAAAATCAAAGTCTTTTGTAATTAGAATATATTCAGAAATGGTATTGAAAAAGTACAATTGTTCATCGCTTTCTTTGTAAATAGAAGGTGGATAGTAACCATAACCTGTATCGCCACGCTTGATTTCGCCGTCCACTTCCGAATGTTTTATCACGTATCGGATACACGATTTAGCCAGTTCGGGGTTCGTATAGCAGGCGGGAAGAGCAGCTTGCAAATGATCGCGGTTGGAGAAATTATCACCAAAAAGGAAGGTGTAAACAGTTCCTTGAGGAATAAAGGTTTCCTGATAGTATTCGCTAAAAGTTGCAAGCGCTTCAACTATATGTGCATTCCATAACATTTCACGTCTTAACACCTCATCTTTTTCATTTGATAAATCGGGCAATTTGGATTTCCAAAGTTGGGTGAATAATCCTTCTGAAGGAGATTGTTGGTCAGCATCCAAGAATAATTCATCAACTTGTTTTTGACTTCCCTGAACGGTTGTTCCATCGGCAACTCCAATAGTAACGTGAAAAATTTTGGTTTCACCTGGCTTTATGGAAGTTTTAATTTCCGATGTAAGGATGTCATTTTCCACATTTACTGATGAACTAATTTTGCCAGTATCATTTCTAGTTGACATGAAAACTGATGGAGGATTGATTTCATAGGGATACCTTTCATGCTTTTCTGGAAGTAATAGAAATTTATTCATACTACTGGAGAATTTAGCAAGAGCCATTTGTCGGTGATCATCAAACTCAATCTTCGTAATATATAAAAGAGGTTGGTTATCCTTTTTGATATATTGGGTTCTGTTCATGCCAAAATTTAGCAACATACTTTCAGAATAAGTCAGTTCCTGGGTTTTTCTTCCATTATTTTTCAAAACAACCGTAACCACGAAAGAAGGATTTCCAGTATTTATTTTTTCTGAAGGTTTTACCGATATGACTCTTGTACAGTTAATATTATTTTCCAAAGAATATTCATACCTAGCAAATCCAGCTCCAAAATATTTCTTCACTTTTTCATTGTCGGTTGCCACTGATTTTAAACCGGTTAAAACTATTTTATTTTCGTTCTTAAAAGTTAAACTTGACTCATTCCAGCCGTAATTGGGTTGTTCGGTTCCATTTATCCTTGACCAAACCCTTTTTCCTGTTAAGAATTGATAAATACCACTTACATGGGTTATTATGTTCATCCGGTAATTGCCCAACAAAAAATAAGGATCCTTGGGCAAGTTTGTTTTGAAACCGTTTTTTTCTTTCAAACTATATGGAAGTTTTCCTTGATATTGGTATACAGGTAAACCTTTCTTTGAAAAGGACCAGGTACCTATGCTGTTAGAATTTGAAGTTGTTGCCAATGGAGAGGAGGAGGTCAATCCATCGTTAGTAACAGAATCAATTAGCGCTGAAACATAGTGATCGGTCGCCCAAAGATGACCAGACATAAAGCTTAACAGAATTAAAAAAATAAACTTGAATTGATTTTTTATAGAATAATTGTTTTTCATTATTTAGTTAGAAATGCTTTTTCAGTAATTAATATAGGGGAGTCATACAATGGAATGTTAAAGGTTGAATTGCTTCCTGATTTGCTCCATTGTGCTTTTTCAATTTCATAAATACTTCCGGTCATTAGGTCAACCCAAACAGGAGATTTAAAATCGCTGTTTATTAGTGTAATACTAACAGTTGCAGTCTTAAATGAGTTTGATACGTTTGCCCCATCGAGCCATAGGGTTACTAAAGGCGTGTTACCTGACTTGTGTTGATAGCCATAAACCGAAAGTGATTCATTTGAGGTAGTTGAATATTTGAAATCAGGTGTTAAAACCATATTATTATCAAATATTGTGGCTACATTTTGAACAGCATAATAAGAAACCTTTGGTCGTATTGCAGCCATAGTGATATCTGATTGAATCAAACCTTTGGTATTTAGAACAGCACGGTCTCCCCAATTGTAATAAATATCGATAATGGTAAAAACCGAAGTCTCAATATCGTGACCTAAATCGCCCAGCAAACGTCGCAAATTGTATTTGGCCTGTGTATATTCGGTCCAGTAAATTTCAGAAAGGGCAAAACTCGGAATATAAGTTGATGGCGCACCGTTTTCCCCTTGTCGTAATTTAATTTTATCTGAATATTTTTCAATTACAGATCTTAGTCCAAGCACTCTTTTACTGCTATAAGCATCTTCTGGTCTCAAAGTATAACTGTGATAGCTAATCCAATGAAATAGATCTAGCTTCCCTGCATCGGCAATTACCTTTAAAAACCGGTTCAGATATTCTTGATTGCTGTTTGAAGCGAAGGCCAGACCCGCAATCTTTGCATCCGGTTGAATGCGTTTGATAATTTCGGCTGTGCGAATGTTTAATTTTGCTGTTGTTTCTGCGTCAATATGATCATTAAGATCTGGTTCATTCCAAATTTCCCATTCTTTCACACGATCTTTATAACGGCTAACCAAAGCTTCCACCCAACGATCCCAGGCAGCATATGCTTCATCTGATTTCATTAGGCTATTTAACAGGTTTATTCCACCTCCTCCAGGGTATGCCGGATTCCCATAAGAAGTCTGAAGCCAGGGTTCTAGACCATTAGCAACCGCATAATCGATAATTTCATCTAGCCACTTCCAGTCGTAAATACCTGGAACCTTTTCGCATTTTGCCCAGCCTGCTTGCAAACGAATTTTTTTTACACCAAGTGGAGCTAAATATTCCTTATAGTTATCCCAAAACGTATGGTCTCTGTCAAGTGTTTCACATCCCACGGTAATTCTTGAAGATTTTATTTCTTTGATACTTCTGGGTTTTATACTACCAATCCGTTTCATCTTTACCTCTAACGGCGTTTTAACTCGATCGGCGGAAGAATCTATGAATTGCGCTTTGGAGTGACTAAATACGAATAGGAGAATAATTAAAAAAAGTGGTTTTTTAGTTGACATTTTGTTGATCTAATTAAATGAAAATGAGATTAACCTTTTTGTTTTTGATTAAACAACATCTATAAAAATGTGTTGAGTGTCTATGAATTATAAAATTCACAGAAAAATATGGATTGATAAAATTAAGCAAAATGCAAACCTTAAAATATTCCTTTTTTTGCCATCTATTGCACTATATTTGCTCAAAGGGATCTAATAATTAAAAATG
>JBDNHN010000048.1:0-12656 GCA_041688725.1 Gillisia sp. | reverse complement strand
CCGTTACCAACTGGAGGTTTTGTTTCACCACTTCCCTGTACCAATTATTTTTAGTATCGCTCTCGGCTTGGCTGTACAGGCTAACTAGTTGAGCATTGTCATAGAGCATTTTTTCAAAATGGGGGACATGCCATCGCACATCTACCGAATATCTCGAAAATCCACCTTCAACAGGATCGTAAATTCCACCGTATGAGATTTTGTCCAGACTGTGCAATACATATTTTTTCAATTCCTGACCTTTATTTTGTTCAGAATAACGAAGTAAAAACTGGAAATTGGAGGGTATAATAAATTTCGGAGCCTGCCGGCTGCCACCGTATTCATTGTCAAAACTCTGTTCCCATTTTTTAAGGATTGGATTAAAATCTTCCTTTGAAAATTCCTTGAACACCCCGCCTTCCGGGATTAATTGCATTTGTTTTAATCCTTTCTCCAGTTTGGCCGCATATTCGTGCATTTTTTCAGGATCCTTTTCATAAAGATCAGCTAATTGACCAAGAGAACTTTTCCATTGGTCTTTTCTAAAATAAGTACCGCCCCAAACCGGGCGACCATCGGGAAGAGCAACCACATTCATTGGCCATCCGCCTCTTCCTGTCATGAGTTGGATCGCATTCATATATGCCTGATCTACGTCCGGGCGCTCCTCGCGGTCTACTTTTATGTTGATATAACCTGCATTCATTATTTCGGCCACAGATTCATCTTCAAAACTCTCTTCTTCCATGACGTGGCACCAATGGCACGCCGCATAACCAACGCTTATAATGAGCAATTTGTTTTCAGCCTTCGCAAGCTCCAGAGTTTCATCGTTCCAGGGATACCAGTTTACCGGGTTATGAGCGTGTTGCAGCAAATAGGGACTGTTCTCCTTTATCAGGGTGTTGGTGTGCTTATGATGGTTCATAAAAAACGTTTAAGGATAAATTTGCGGGTTTATATCGTTGAAACGCAAAACTCCCCAACCGGGGAGCTTTGTGCACTTAATTGAATAAGTTTATAAAACTTCAAATGAAATTTTTACGTTAACACGGTACTCGGTAATATTTTCACCGGTAACAACCGCAGTCTGTTCCTGCACATATACCGATTTGATATTCTTTATTGTTTTTGCTGCGTGTGTTACTGCATTTTGAGCTGCATCTTCCCAACCTTTTTTGGAATTTGCCAAGAGTTCGACTACTTTAATTACTGACATAATTTTTCGGTTTATTGGTTAATAATATCTTCTATGAAGATACAAAAAATTGAATGCCTGTTTTAAAAGTTTTGTTAAATGAAAGCGAAAAACAACTTCCAAAAACCAGATTCCAAAAACCAATCTCGAAATAAAAACTTTAAGCGCACTTAACAGAATTATCCATTTATGGCTTCTACGTAATCTACATGGCCTTTAAGCAAATCGCGCATCATTGTTTCTATACCACTTTTTAAGGTAGCCGTAGAAGAAGGGCAACCGCTGCAAGCACCTTGTAAAATAACCTTTACGGTTTTTGTTTGGGCGTTATAAGAATCAAAAACAATGTTCCCGCCATCGCTTTGTACTGCCGGTCTTATATATTCCTCTAGTATGTCTACCACTTTTTGAGAAATATCGTCTAAAACTTCCGGTTCTCCTGCTTCAGGGGATATTTCAGATTTCTTTTCTTTAATACTTTCATTAGTGAGTACTTCTTTGTTTTCCTGCAGATAATTCCTGATAAATTCCCGTAAGTCATTGGTTATATCGTTCCACTCGGCGATGTCATATTTATTGATGGAGATATAGTTTTCATCAATAAAAACCTCTTTCACGAAAGGAAAGTTAAATAATTGCCTAACCAACGGCGCGTTTGCAGTGGTATCAATGCTTTTAAATTCCGCTGCTGCCAAAACCAATTTTTTATTGGCCACAAACTTCATTACCGAAGGGTTTGGGGTACTTTCTGCATAAACGGTCACTGGAACCAATTTGGGCGAAACTTCTGTTTCTGCCTTAAGAATACTTCCGCCCTCGTTGAGGTAATCTTTTATCTGATCGGATACTTCCTCCTGAACATCAGCCCATTCAACAATGCTGTATTTTTCGATCGCAATAAAATTTTGAGCGATAAAAACAGTTTTAACGAAAGGTAGGTGGAACAGTTGTTGCGCAAGTGGCGACTTTGCCGCTTCTTCAATATTTCCAAATTCAAAACTCTCATGTCTTGTTAAAAACTGATTGGCTTCAAATTTTACTATATCAGAATTGGATGTGGGTTGTATGTTAATTGTATATGTGTTCATCTTTAATATTTTCTGCAAAATTACTAAAACAAAGTATTGTAATCTATATATTTACAATTGTTATTGGCATATTGAATATAGGCTCGCTTTATTAGCCCCTTTTTTCGGTTTCTAAAATCGAATTGATGCCGCCGGTTTTCAAGTTATTAATCATTTATGAAATTAGGTTTAATAGGAATATTTATAGTGTGTTTATTTTTTACTTCTGAAGCAAATGCGCAGGAGGTGATTCCTATCTATGCCGATTATTTGACTGATAATTTATATTTGCTGCATCCATCGATGGCGGGAGCTTCAAATTATAATAAGATCAGGCTTACGGCCAGGCAACAGTGGTTTGACGTAAGCGACGCCCCCAGCTTACAAACCCTGAGTATTCACGCCCGTGTGGGTGAAAAAATTGGCCTTGGCGGAATTGTTTTTAACGATAAAAACGGGAATTATTCAAAACAGGGTGCTTATGCAACTTTTGCATATCACTTGTTATTCTCAAGAAGTGAATTGGATCTAAATCAGCTTTCCTTTGGGATAAATGCCGGAGTTATTCAGCACAGTCTGAACCAGAGCGGGTTTACAGGATTTGATCCGGTCATTGGAGGTGAAAATTCTTCGGATAAATATGCAAATATGGATGTAGGGATGTCCTATTATTACCTTGATTTTTTTGCGCACCTCACTGCAAAAAACATACTTTTAGTGAAACGCGATATATTTTATTCCAATGGGATTGCCAGTAACCAAAGAAAATATCTTTTTTCAACGGGCTATGTTTTTAGCAAAAGGAATAGTCCTTGGAGTTTTGAGCCTTCGGTATTATTTCAAATGCGGGAAGAAACTGGTGAGAAATCAATAGACCTAAACTTCAAAACATACAGGAATTTCGAAATTGGGGATCTTTGGGGCGGAATATCGTTTAGAAGAAGTTTTGAAGGTGCCGAATATACCACCGATGGGGTAGCGGTTAAGAACCAAAAATTACAACATTTCACTTCTTTTGTGGGATTTGAATATAACCAGTTTCTGTTTGCCTACACTTATACGCATCAAATTAATTCTGTTGTTTTAAGCAACAACGGGTTTCATCAAATAACTTTAGGATATAATTTTGGAAAAAACCGGGAAAGGTATGAATGTAAATGTCCTGCGATTAACTAAAAATCCAGATAAGAAACATTCAGGTTATTTTTTTGAGCCTCTAGCAATCTCGCTAAAATATTGTGATCTCCATTGCTGTAAAATTGGTGGACAGATTTTGAATGGGATATATTGAGAAGGTCTAAATGTTCCAAAACATTTTTTGTTTGCCTTGCCACGGCTTCTCCTGAATCTATTATAGTAACGCTTTCCGGTAGGATCTCCTTTAACTTTGGCAATAAATAGGGGTAATGGCTGCAACCTAAAACCAGGTAGTCTATGTGCGCTGCCAACATGGGTTTTAAAAGGCTTCGCAACAAAAAATCCATCTCAGGGGTTTCTTGCTTCCCTTCTTCTATAAGGTTTACCAATCCTTTTCCTTCAACCTCTATAAGATTTATATTTTTTGAATATAGTCCAGTGGTTTTTGCGAAAAGTTCGCTGGACAAGGTCCCTTTTGTCGCGAGGATCCCGATTGCTTTTGCTTGAGATTTTAGTGCTGCCGGTTTTATGGCCGGCTCTATCCCAATAATGGGTACCTGATAATTTTCCCGAAGATACTTAATAGCATTGGTAGTTGCTGTATTACAGGCTACTACAATTATTTTGCAACCCATCTCCAGCAGCTTTTCGGTGTTTTTTTTACTGAGGGCGATTATTTTATCAACCGGCTTTTCGCCATAGGGCGCATTTTTGCTGTCGGCAAGGTAAATGCTGTTCTCTTGTGGAAGAAGTTGGACCACTTCACTCCAAATGGAGGTGCCGCCAACTCCCGAATCAAAAAATCCAATAGGTTGTGAGTTGCTCATCTAGTACAAAAATAAAAACTGCGCCCTTAACAGAGCGCAGTTTTTTAATCTTTATTTTGTGGAATATTATATTCCCAATTCTTTTTTGGCATCGGCCATCAAATTGGGACCGTCTGCCATGATTACTCCTGAACCGGTAGTAGAGTCTAAAACGTAATCGTAACCTTTTGCTCTTGCTACTTTTTGAATGGCTACACGTGCTTTTTCATAAACTGGCTTAAGCAAATCAAGTTCTTTCTTTTGAAGATCTTTTTGTGCATTTTGTCCGTGTTCTTGAATTCTTCTTTGAGTGCTTTGTAATTCCTGAGCTCTTTTTGAATTTTCTTCTTCAGTCTTGGTAGGGGCTTCAGATTCGTAACGTTGCATTGTTTTTTGAGCTTCGGTCATCATATCCCTAATCTCGGCATCATATGTTTTTGTAAGTTTTTCCAATTGTGCCTGTGCATCTTTAAAAGCCGGCATAGACTCTACAAGTTCCTGAGAGGCGATGTGGGCGATTTTTGATTGCGCATTTGTAAAAGCTGTTGCTCCAAGTGTTAAAGCAACCGCTATAAAAAAAGTTCTGAATTGTTTCATTGTATTTGTATTTATAGTTAAAGGGTTAAAAGTTCTCATTGTTAATTGTTATTATCGGTTTTTATTTTTTCAGCGGTCTTAAGCTTTCTGATATTTTCAACTGAATCTATTTTTCGGTTGCGCACTTCTAAAACTTTTGCCCGGCGTGCGTCAAATTCAGCTTGTTTTGCTGCTCTAACCTCTTCCCGTTGTTTTTTGCGATTTTCAATAAAAGCTTCTCGTTCTTTTTTTGTGGCTTCAATTTCTTTTTGCTTTTCAGTAATAACAGCATCTTCTTCAACACTGCGGTTTTCTTCTACTTCCATCTGGGAAATTTCATCTCTCGAATTCAATTGTTCCCTTTTGGAAGCCCTGTTGATGCTTCTTAATACCTGATCACTAATGTTATGTTTTTCTGCTGAAAAAACCATACCAACATTAGAGGTCCTGTCAAATATATAATCGTAATTCCGTTGAACTCCTATATCCTGGATTGCATTAAAAACCTGATCCTGGATAGGCTGAATTAATTGTTTCTTTTGAAGGATGAAGTCACCGTTAGTTCCAAATCTCTTTTGCTGATATTCGGCAATTTTAGATTCTTCAAAAGCGATGATAGCTTCCTTTTCCTCAATCAATTCCTTAGTTAATAATGGCCGTTCCTGTTCTAAAGCAATTCTCATTGCTTCAACTTTTTTCAGGTCTTTTTCAAGTTCGGTTTTCCATTGTTGAACGCGTTCCTCCAGTTGAGCCGAAGCTTCCTGATATTCCGGAACATTTGCCAATATATATTCCATATCTATATATGAAATTCTATTGGGTTTTTGTGCCTGGACTTCTGATCCAGAAACTGCTAAAAAAGCTAACAGGAAAATAATTTGCCTTTTCATATGATTGGTATTAGAAAATATCGTGCCAAAACTAGAATTGCTGTCCTATTATAAAATGGGTTTCCCATCCATTTGGTCCTGTTTGTCCCGGAATGGGATCAAATCCATACCCAAAATCTATTCCCAGCAATCCAAACTGCGGCATAAATATACGTATTCCAGCACCCGCTGAACGATTTAATTGAAATGGATTAAAGTCTTTAAAATTATCATAAGATGCACCGGCTTCCATGAATGTAAGGGCATAAATTGATGCCATTGGCTTCAAGGTTATCGGGAATCTTAATTCCAGAGAGTATTTGTTGTATATCACCGCACCATCATCATTATTGGCCTGGCTTAGGCTGGTCCTGTCCAATGGAACTAAAGACTCGTTGGGGTAACCTCGCAAAGCGACCGTTTCTCTTCCATCCAGGCTATAGGATCCTAAACCATCTCCTCCTAAGTAAAACCGTTCAAATGGGGGAATTCCCCGGTCGTTATTGTAAGCTCCCAGAAAACCATACTCAGCATGTGTTTTCATTACCAAATTACTGTTGCCTCCAAAATTAAAGAGGGTAGTGTACCAGTCGCCTTTAAATTTCACCTTGTAAAATTCCAACCACTTGAATTTTTCCTGGTCAATTTTGGATTGATCACCAACGGGTTCTTCGCCTGGACGTAAACGTGTGCCATCCGTATTTATCAGGTTTCCATTTTCATCTTCCAATTGGAATTCCCTTTCTGAATCAAGATTTGCATAATCTACCCCATTCCATAATGAATAAGGAAGAGTGAATTTTGCGCTTACGCTGAAATCTGAACCGCGAATTGGAAATATTGGGTTAATTGCCAAACTTTGACGGCTTAACCCTATGGTGTAAGTAAGGCTGTTTGAGTACCCGTTTCCAAAGGTAAAAAGGCCGGTGTTGTAATTGTTTAAATCGTAACGCTGTAATCCTACCGATTGTGATAGTGTAAAGAAATCATCAGGCCATTGCAGACGTTTGGCTAAACCTACATTGATACCCAAAATATCAAAACTTCGGGATTTGTCTGCTTCTCTGGTTCTGTTATCGTAAAGGAATTGTCTGGTGTAAGAAAATGAAGTAGATAAACTTACCGGTTTTTTACCACCTAACCATGGTTCGACAAACGATAAACTATAGGTTTGATAAAAGATGCTTGCCTGTGCCCTAAGAGAAAGTGTTTGTCCATCTCCCATAGGTAAAGGTTTGTAGGCTTCTTTATCAAAAATCCCTGCGATGGAGAAATTGTTAAACGATAGTCCCAGCGTACCAATAAATCCGCCGCCGCCATAACCTCCCTGCAGTTCTATCTGGCTGGCCCCGGCTTCAACAACCTCATATTCCATGTCCAGGGTTCCGCTGTTGGGATCTACATTTTTAAAGTTAGGAGTGATTTGTTCAGCATCAAAAAAGCCTAACTGGCCTAATTCCCGAAGAGTTCGTACTACGTTCTCCTGACTGTATTTCTGTCCCGGTTTGGTTCTAAGTTCCCTGTAAATTACGTGATCCTTGGTCTTGTCATTCCCAACAACGCTAATTTTGTTGAAATAGGCTTCTTTTCCTTCAATTATCCTGATTTCAAAATCGATAGAGTCATTGTAAACCCTTGTTTCTACCGGATTGATCTGGGAGAAAAGATATCCATTGTTTTTATAAAGGTTCGAAAGATCCTGGGCATCAGGTTTTGAATTATCTGCAATTCGTTTTTCAAGCAAAACACCGTTGTAAACATCTCCTTTGTTTATTCCCAGCATTCTGGTCAATTGAGCATCGGTGTAAACGGTATTTCCTATAAAATCAATATTCCCGATATAATGTTTTTTTCCTTCTTCAATTTTAAGGTTTAAAGCAATGGTTTCAGGGCTTATGCGTAAAAGGGTGTCCGAAACGATTCGGGCGTCCCTAAAGCCTTTCTCTTTGTATTTATCAATAAGTTCTTCTTTATCTGCTTCATAATCCTCCTCAATAAATTTTGAGCGTTTCCAAAGCCTAAAGAAGTTCTTTTCTTTAGTGTTGCTCATGGCGCTTTTAAGTTTGGAATCGCTAAACTTTTTATTGCCTTCAAATACTATTTCATCAATTTTAACCTTTTCCCCTCGATCTATATTGATTACCATATTTACCTTATTGGTGCCGGTGGTGTCCTCAATAGCAGTGGTGTTTATAACCACTTTGGTGTTAAAATAGCCCTCTTTGCTATTTTTATTTTCAATATAATTTTTTGAGGTAGTGATAAGGTTTTCAGTAACTTTTACCCCGGGGGTTAAGTTGTTTTCTTTAATAAGTTCTTCCTTGGCACTTTTCTTTTTAATTCCCTGGATCCTTATCTCGGCAAGTTCAGGGACTTCCTGGATTTCCAATTCCAGATTGGCAACATCTCCTTCTATACTTGTTATATAAAAGTTAATATCGCTAAAAAGGCCTAAATCCCATAATTTTTTCAAAACCTTGCTAATCCGGTCTCCGGGAATGAATATTTCCTCTCCCTTTTTTATCCCGGTATAGGCAATTACAGTTTGCTCGTTATAGCTTACCGTACCTGTTACCTGAATTTCTCCAACTGTATATTTTTTTCCTTCTCCTATGGGTAGGTCCTGTGCCTGAAATGACAGGGTATACAAGAAACAACATGCTAAAATTGCCAACCACTTTTTTGACCTATCTGCACTAACTAATCTGCTCACTGGTTTTTCCAAATCTTCGTTCTCTGGTTTGATAATTAAAAATGGCCTCGAATAAATTTTCCCTTCGGAAATCGGGCCATAAAACATTTGTAAAATATAATTCGGCGTAGGCTATCTGCCACAGCAAAAAGTTGCTTATCCTCTGTTCTCCACTGGTTCGGATAAGCAAATCTACGTCCGGTAAATTTCGGGTGTAAAGATGCTGATTTATAATTGATTCATCAATAGCTTCAAGGGATATTTCATCATTTTTTACTTTTTGGCTGATTTCCTTTACTGCGTGTATCAATTCCTCCCTTGATCCATAGCTCAATGCCAGAGTTAGGGTCATTCTTTTATTGTTTTTGGTCTTATCTATAACTTCATTGAGTTCTTTCTGAGCCTTTTTTGGTAAGTTCTCGAGGTTTCCAATGGCGTTGAGCCTGATATCGTTTTGGGTAAGCGTTTTGATTTCCTTTCTAAGGGAGCTCACCAGCAAACGCATCAGGATGTCTACTTCCAACTTAGGACGGTTCCAGTTTTCTGTAGAAAAAGCATATAATGTTAAATTTTCAACCCCTATTTCGGCGCAGCCTTCCACCACATCGCGAACGGCCTTGGTGCCTTCTTCATGGCCCAATGCCCGCAGCAAGCCTTTTTTCTTGGCCCAACGGCCATTGCCATCCATAATTATGGATATATGTTTGGGAAGACTTTTAAGGTTGATTTTTTCTTTGAACATTCTATCTAAAGCTGTAACAAGGTTTTTTTCCAAAAGTAAACGTAAGGCTTATGCCTGAAAAAACGTACCAATCTTTGGTATTTGTATTTCCAAATTCCCTTGGAGGAACTCTTCTTCCCAGTAATTCCCGCGGATTACTCCCGTCTATATTATCTGTAAAAGTATATCTTGCCCCGATCTCAAAAGCGGCAATAATTTTTTGAGTGACGCTTTGTTTGTATCCAAATACCATCGGAATAGCAAACTCCCAATTGTCACCTTGTGGCTCCAAAATGCCGCGAGCGGGTAAATCGGCACTCAAAAGTTGGTGTTTGGAATTAAAATAAGTAATTCCGGTATAAAGGTATGGCGTACTCTGCCTGGTAGGCTTACTTAGATCAAATTCAAAATAATTAAATTCAATTCCCAAGGAAATTTCTGCTATATGGTTAGAAAATGTATAACCCCGCTGTTGCCTTCTAACCTCATTGGATTTCGAGTCATCTGCAGAAATATCTGCATATAATAGCGATAACCTAATACTGTGCCGGTCACTGCGGTTCCATTTCGCAATTCCACCTGCTACCAAAGTATTTGGATTGATAAAGGCGGCATTTCCTACATCTCCAATATAATTCGCACCGCCTATAAAAGGGCCAACTTCGAAAGTTTGGGCTGAAGCAGATTTAAAGCATGCGAACATAAAAATTAGTAATAAAAGATGCTTCATAGGTTTAAGAAGTTTGCAAATATAACAATAATGTTTGCCCTATCACTAATTGAGCAGATTTGTATATGCATATAAACAAATTTCGGGTGATTTTATTGTTTAATTCCTTCGGTCTTCCCCCCACAATAATTTTTTCCTAAGGGTTTTTAGAAAACTATCTGGTTGAAGTTCTACCATGCTAATTTTAAAGGGAGCGGTTTTAATTGTTATTTCAGTTGCATTGCTCAAGGTTGCAATACGGGCGTCCATAGAAGCCAGGTAGAAGTTTTCCCGACCGGAAACCTTCAACGTGATTTTTGTGTCGTCTCTTATAACCAGAGGTCTCGCATTGAGATTATGCGGGGCTATTGGCGTAATTACCAAAGCATCTGTTTGGGGTACAATAACCGGTCCTCCACAACTTAATGAATATCCGGTGGAACCTGTGGGAGTTGCAATTATAAGTCCGTCAGCCCAATAAGAAGTAAGGTATTGATCGTCCAGCCATGTTTCAATGGTGATCATGGAAGTCGTGTTTTTTCGGTTTACGGCAATTTCGTTAAGTGCGAAATTGCTTTCGCCAATTTCATTATTTTTGGGAACTGTTTCAATACAAAGCACCGATCTTTCTGAAATGGAATATTTTTTCTGAAGAAGACTGAAGATGGTTTGCTTGATTTCTTCCTTTTGAATTGTCGCCAAAAACCCAAGCCGGCCAGTATTAATCCCCAAAATGGGGATATTTAGATCCCGGATAAAATTTATTGATTTTAAAATAGTGCCATCTCCTCCAATGCTAAAGAATAAATCATAGGAAGAATCCAATTCTTTAAAAGTACTGAAATGGTTGTATTCTCTTAATACTGTCTTGTTGAGATGTATAAGGTTTAGGAAGTTTTTTTCTATCACAACCTCAATGTTTTCCTGATCAAGAGCGATGAGCAGCTCTTCTATATATTTTCCGGAATCTGTATGATAAAATTGACCGTAGATGCCTACTTTCATATGTGTTTTATTGTTTTCTTAGGAGATTGCCCGCCGATGATCCTGACAGTTGGTAACCTGCCGTTCTAAATATTGAGGTATTTATCGAGATATTCGGATCTGTCTTTTAATTTTTTGTTGAAATTATCTTCCTGATGTTCAGAAATAATAGTATAACCATATCTTCTATAGGTCTGCAGGATTTCATTTAGGCTTGAAGTACTAAGTTTGATCGTGATTTGAGCCAGATCATTAGCTCTTGAAGATATAAACATTCCCATGATACCTGCATTATGGGATTCGCCTATTTGGCTAATCTCATTAAATGAATAATCCCTGTATCCTTTTTCTAATACTATAATCCCTCCGGGGTCATTTAAAAACGGAGTAGAGTAAAACAAAGTGAGAATGGAGGTTAATGTTGTGTAACCTAAATATTTGTTATCAGAATTTAAAACAGGTAGGATATTGGTTTGATTTTGGGCAAAAATATCCAAGGTGTCCAGCCAGTAATTATCTTCGCGGGCAAAAAAACCTTCAAGAACATATTGGAAATCTGCAATGGTTTTATTTTCGTCAAAACTGCACACGTCATCTTTCGAAATACAACCTAAATAAACCCCATTATTTTCAACCGGTAAGTGCGAGTAGGTGAACTCATTGAATATTATCTTCAGGTCACCAATCTTATCATTTAGATGGCAAATCCCAATATCGTTAATTATGTAATTTTCAATACTCATGGTTCTACTTCATTTTTATGCAAATTAATTAAAATAAAATTCAATAAGGCATACTTGTCTTTGTATTTTTGTTAATTCAAAGCTAAAAATCATGACAAAATTAAGCGTAAATATCAATAAAATCGCCACCTTAAGAAATGCCCGTGGCGGAAATGTCCCCAATTTGCTTAAAGTTACAAAAGATATTGAAGCTTTTGGCGCACAGGGGATAACCGTTCATCCAAGGCCCGATGAGCGTCATATTCGCTACCAGGATGTACTGGATTTAAAACCAGTTGTCACCACCGAATTTAATGTTGAAGGAAATCCGATTTCAAAATTTATAGATCTTGTTTTAAAGGTGAAACCAACACAGGTAACACTGGTGCCTGATGCCGAAGATGCAATCACTTCAAATGCCGGTTGGGATACCCTGAAACACAAGGATTTTTTGAAGGAAGTAATTTCAGAATTTAAACAAAACGGGATCAGGACTTCCATTTTTGTCGATCCGGATATAAACATCATCGAAAATGCAGCTGCTACCGGGGCCGATAGAATTGAACTCTATACCGAGGATTATGCATCCCAGTTTGCCATTGGGGATAAAGATGTGGTGAAAATTTATGCTGAATGTGCGCGAATTGCGGCAGATTGTGGTTTAGGAGTTAATGCAGGTCACGATCTTTCACTAAAAAATATCCAATATTTTAAAGAGCATGTTCCCGGGCTATTGGAAGTTTCCATTGGCCATGCTTTGATCACCGAATCCCTATATATGGGGTTGGAAACCACAATTCAAACATATTTAAAACTTTTAAAGTAATGATAAAATTACATTCTACCATACTCGGGGAAGGTCAGCCTTTTTTATTTCTCCACGGATTTTTAGGAATGAGCGACAACTGGAAAACCCTGGGAAATAAATTTGCCGAAGCTGGATACCAGGTGCATCTTTTGGACCAACGCAATCATGGCAGAAGCCCGCATACTCCTGAAATGAACTTTGAAGTAATGGCAAAGGACATTTTCGATTACTGTCAAATCCATAAGTTGAAAAATATTATTCTTTTGGGCCATTCAATGGGAGGGAAAGCAGCAATGCTGGCAGCCGGGAAATATCCCGATTTAATTGACAAGCTTATCGTTGTTGATATCAGTCCAAAATATTATGCGCCACATCATCAACAAAT
>JBDNHN010000372.1:0-1778 GCA_041688725.1 Gillisia sp. | reverse complement strand
TATTAAAGTGGCCTCCATTCCCAAGGAACGGATGCAGGTCTATTTTATTGATAATGAAGATTATTTTAAAAGAAAGGCAACCTTAACCGATGAAGATGGGAATATGTTCCCGGATAATGACGAACGCGCAATTTTCTTTGCCAAAGGCGTCATTGAAACGGTTAAAAAATTGAATTGGGCTCCGGATATAATCCACGTTCACGGATGGCTTTCTTCTTTATTGCCACTTTATCTCAGGAATTATTACGGAAATGAACCTTTGTTTTCTAATGCAAAGATTGTGACTTCTGTGTACAATCAAAGTTTCGAAGATACGTTAGATAAGAACATGTATAAAAAAGTGCTTTTTGACGGATTGGAAGAGGAAAATGTAAAACATCTCAAGAAACCAAGCTATGTCAATATTATGAAAGCTGCCATAGATAATTCTGACGCAATTATTGTTGGCGGAGATAATATCCCGGATGAATTGACGAAATATTTGAGCAAACAGGAAAGACCTGTATTAGATTATAAGTCACCGGAAGAATTTTCCCCGGCCTACCAGGAATTTTACAAAACCCAAGTTTTACCACAATAAGAAACCCACACCGAATGATATTTATGAAAAGATTGAGTTATATAGCTGTAGCATTGCTTATGGTTTTAGCATTTATTTCCTGCGATGATGATTTTAATACCATTGGAGGGGAACTTATTGGCGGCCAATTAGATTCCTTGCCACAATATGATGCGAGAGTTGTCGCATACAGTAAAAACATAGGAGCGGTGCAAACCAATAACCTGCCTTCCAATCTTTTGGGAGTTTATATCGATCCAGTATATGGACAGCAAAATGCAAATGTGCTTACCCAACTTTCATTGTCAACAAATAACCCTCTGTTTGGAACAGAACCAAGTTTGGATAGCGTTGTTTTGACCCTGCCTTATTTTAATACACAAACCGAACTGAATGATCTTGGTTTTCCTGTTTATAAACTTGATTCGGTTTATGGGAATATGCCTTTCAAACTGAAAATAAGTCGTTCCAATTTTTTCTTAAATGATTTTAATCCCGAGGCCAATTTTGAAACCAGACAAAGATATTATTCTGATCAGGGTTCTTTGTTTAAAAGCAACCTGGTTGGAGATCCTTTATATGTTAATGATTCGTTTGAACCTTCTGCCCGGGAAGTAATTTTCTTAGAAGAAAATATAAATGGCGAAATAGATACTATTCGTGCAAAACCTCGCTTAAGAGTTAATTTGTCTACTCCATTTTTTCAGGAAAATATAATTGATAAGCAAGGATCAATAGAATTGTCAAATAACAACAATTTTAGGAATTTTATCAGGGGATTATATTTTGAAGCAGAAGCTGTAAATGACAATGGCACAATGGCACTCCTTAATTTCACAGATCCCGAAGGTGGAATCACCCTTTATTATAAAAATCTTGTTGCTGATACTTCCGATGCCGACGGAGATGGTGATACGACAGAAATGGTAGAGAAGCAAAGTTCCTACAAACTGAATTTTGGCTTGAATACCGTAAATACATTTTCTCAAGTACTTCCATCTGGAATTTCAGCTGAAATGGAATCGGTTAATCCCGAAATTGGTGCCGAAAATCTTTTTATCAAAGGTGGTGAAGGTAGCATGGTCATTATAGAGCTATTTGAAGATGAAGCAGAAATAGAAGAGTTAAGAGCAAATAACTGGCTTATTAATGAAGCTAATTTGATATTTTATGTCAACCAGGATAAAATACAAGGCGGGGAAGCAGAGCCGGAACGTAT
>JBDNHN010000371.1:0-11120 GCA_041688725.1 Gillisia sp. | reverse complement strand
TTCACCTTAGAAAATCCAATACAGAACCTATTATTAGAATTTATACCGAGGCAAAAAGCCAGGAGGAAGCAGATAAACTCGCTCGAAAAATGATAAGAGAGATCAGAGAGATTGTAGCTTAATTCCGTTTAAAAATCACGGCATCTTTTGGGATGGGAGCATTCCGGTGTTTCCATCTTTTATGTGTCCAAAGGTAATATTCAGGAGCCTTTCTTATTTGTTTTTCCAATTCGGTCAAAAAGCTCCCGGTAATTTTAAATGCAGGTTCCTCTTTTGGATTATCGGAAAGCCTGATAAAAGTAGCCTGATAATATCCTCGTTTTAGCTTCTCTACCTTTATATAAACGACAGCAATATCCAGTTTTGGAGCCAGCTTTTCTGCCCCCATAAAAACAGGAACAGTACTGCCCATAAATTCTGTCCAGAATTTGGCGTGGCCCAGTTTTGGGGATTGATCGGATACCATAAAATATATTCCGCGTATTCCTTCCCTTTGATTGCGTATAATTGTACTGATAGTCTCCCTAGTGGGAATAAGTTCAGCATTAAACCTCGCGCGAATATCTTTTGCTAATTTATCAAAATACCTGTTTTTAATTTTCTTGTAGATTCCAAATCCTTTATAATCAATATCGTATAATTGTATGGAGTTGGCCCATTCATAACTTGCATAATGCCCGCACATTACAATTATGTTTTTATCCAATTTGTGAATGCGTTCAATTTCTTCGAGGTTGGTAAAGGTAAAACGTTGTTTAAGCTGGTTATTGGAAATGGATATACTCTTGATCATTTCCAAAAACATATCGCACATATGCCTGTAAAATTTTCGTGTAATTATTTTTATTTCTTCTGAAGACTTTTCGGGGAAAACAAGTTCCAGATTTTCGGTTACAATTTTTTTTCTGTATCCAATAATGTGATATACCAAAATAAAAACCAGGTCTGAAATTTTGTAGAAAAGCCAAAAGGGCAAACGGGAAATCAGCCATAAGAAGGGGTATACAAACCAAAAAACTAATAACTCCATCAACAAAAAATTTCAGCAAATATATGGTATATTTGGCACTAAAAGGAAGTATCTATGGGGGATTTAAGTTTGGTTACTATCATTGTTATCGCAATAAATGTGATCGTTTCATTTAAGGGTTTTAATGATGTTGGGTTTTTTGAAAAATATAAATTTAATGTTGCCGATATCAAAGGCGGGGCGAAATACCAAATTTTAACTTCCGGTTTTCTTCATGTAAATACTTCCCATTTATTCGTGAACATGCTTACGCTGTATTTTTTCTCAAATGTGGTCTTATCCTATTTAGGTCCCCTGGGATTTTTATTAGTTTACCTGGCCAGTTTAATTATGGGGAATTTACTGAGCTACTTTTTTCATAAAGATGATAATAGATATACCGCAGTTGGAGCGAGTGGAGCGGTAATGGGAATTTTGTATTCCGCTATTTTGTTAAGGCCCGATATGATGCTTGGGGTGCTTTTTATAATTCCTGTTCCGGCCTATATTTTTGGGATCGGATATTTGTTTTATACCATGTACGGGATGAAACGTCAATTGGGAAATATTGGTCATGATGCCCATTTTGGTGGTGCTGTGGGAGGATATATGCTCACGCTTATGTTGGCTCCCTGGGTTTTTCAGGAGCATCTATTAATGGTAATATTGTTAGCCGTGCCTATCTTAATTTTATTTATCCTTCAAAAAACAGGTAAAATATAAGCTTGGTATCTTAATTGTTATATTTGGTATAAATCAATTAAAACAATCAATAATTATGAAATCAATTCTGATATTATTTGCGGCAATGAGCACCTTTGCCATACAGGCGCAACAGGTTTTAACACCACAACCTATGGTTACGGTAACTGGGGAAGGTATTGTAAAAGTTATTCCGGACCAGGTCCTTATCAAATCCCGAATTGAACATGAAGGGGATAATGCCCAGGAGGTAAAAAAGAAAAATGATGTGGTGGTAGATCAGGTCATAAAATATTTGAAAGCACAGGGAATTCCTGAAAAAAATATCCAGACCGATTATCTTAATCTTAACAAGAATTACAACTATAACGATAAAACCTATTCTTATGTGGCAAATCAGGCGATTTCAATAAAACTTGAAGACCTGAAAAATTACGAAAAAATAATCAGCGGATTAATGGGAGTTGGGTTGAACAGGATTGATGGAATTCAGTTTAAATCTTCGGAAATTGAAAAACACAAAACTGAAGCCAGAAAAAAGGCGGTTCTGGATGCCAAAAAGAAAGCCACAGAATATGCAACCCCATTAAATCAAAGTATAGGGAGGGCCTTTAGTATCAGTGAAATTGAAACCGGCAACTTCCCCCCAATTTACAGGGGCAATGAGATGATGAAAGCCAGTTCAGACACTGGTCCAGAGGAAACCATCGCACCGGGTGAAATGGAAATTAGCTCAAAAATAACTGTTGGGTTTCATCTGAATCAGGAATAACCAATTAAAACAAAAAAGCCACGAAAAACATACTTGTTTCCGTGGCTTTTTTATTTTATAATAGAATGAACTATTTTTCCAATAGTTCCTTTACTTTAGCTTCAAGAGCATCACCCCTTAAATTTGTAGCGACTATAACACCTTTATCATCTATAATAAATGCAGCAGGAATGGCTCTTATACCATAAAGTAGCGCTATTGGATCTTGCCAGAATTGCAAGTTGCTAACATGAGACCAGGTTAATTTATCGTCTTCAATGGCTTTAACCCATTTGTCTTTTTGTCCTTCACGATCCAAAGAAACCCCAATAATATTAAAACCCTGTTCATGGTATTTGTTATAGATCCTGACTAAATTAGGATTTTCAACTCTACAAGGCTTGCACCAGGCAGCCCAAAAATCTATCAGGGTAATTTTCCCCATTATATCCTTCAGGGCTATTACTTCCCCCTCTGGATTAGGCCCTGAAAACTCAGGAGCTTTGCTTCCTATTTCCACTGCATTGCGTTTATCCAGCTTTTCTTTAAGAGTTTTAGCTAAAGGTGTTTGTTTTAAACCTTCAGTTAAAGTTTCATAAAGCTTATTTACTTCGCTTGTTGTGGCTCCCATATTTATCATTTCGGTTAAAATCAAAACAGACACGAAGGTGTCCGGATTTTCCTTGACTATTTTTTTCTTAAAAGTCATATCGTCACTGCGAATGTTTGCTTCTTCTTTTTGCAATTTTGCTATTGTTGAAGAATCCTTGGTAGTGGTAATCACTTCCCGCAAATCGGCCCTTATTTTCATAACCCGCTTGTTCAAATTTTTCAAATGGTCCAGATAGGAATAGAAAATTTTATTTTCCTTGCCTCCGGAAACCTGAGATGTAGGCAAACTATCCTTAAAAATTTCAAAATTGACCTGTTCATTTTCAGAAATAAAGATCACATTTCCGTTCAATCCTTCAATATTTAAAAAATTTAAATTGGATTGAGTGATTGCAGGAGGGGCCAGATTGAACTTTTCGTCTTTAATAACCGCCGAATCTATTTTTACGGGCTGGTTATTGCTATCCAATTCTGATAAATAGACCATTTTGCCATTTTCAACATTTTTAATTTTACCGGAAATGGAATATCCTTCAGGGTCTTTTTGACATCCAAGAATGCTAAGTATAATAATTGCAGTTAGGAACTGTTTCATAGGTATATATTAATTATTTGTAGGTTATATGAAATTCACATAAGTTCATAGTTGTTTTAACGTATTTGCAATATGCTTATTTCATGAATAGATTATTTTCGTGCAAAAATACGCAACTGGGATTTGAAACAAGTGCTAAGTTTATAAAAAAATGTAAATTTACATCCGTGGGAAGAAATGGCATTTATGAAATGTAATTTCGCCCAATTATTATAAAGTATGAAAAATCAATTGCAGGATTTTCCCCTAGAGATCAAGATAAGTTTTCATAAAATTATTGAGAAATACAATGCACAGGTTGTAAATGAACAAAGCAGTATTGCTAAAGAATATATGGAAAATGTATTGGAATATGTAGCCTCATTTCCAAAACTTTTTGAAGGTATAGAAGATCCCGAGGAACTGAATAAATATAAAGACGCTATACAAATTTTACTGCAGGATCTGTTTCCGGAGATTTTGAGTCTAAATGAAATTAAGGCGGCTTCCATACCCTTTCACAACCTTGTCTTTAATTCATCCAAACGTTTTAAGACAATTCTGGCTAATGCCGGAGATGATTTTGAACTTTCCATGCGGAATATGGATGAAGACATGTATTATATTTACGGCTGTATTCTGGTGCTAAATCATCATTATGGTTACCATATAGATTTTTCCCGTCCGCTTTATTATGATATCCCTAATGAGTACGGGATTATAAAACATTACAGGGTTTCTGTTAATGCAGATTTTGTTGATATCAAACCAGGAGAGGGCGCCAAAGAAATATCAGAGCAGGATGTAGATTTGCTTATTCAGAATATTGAAGATGTAGCGTTATGGAAACAGTTGTTTCCACCAAGAAGCTGGATATTTAAAGGTTTTACAATCATAAATCTCACAAATGTTACAGCAGATGATGCTATTTCAGAATTAAAAACCACTCTTTTGCTTAAGGAAACTTCAACTCTGGAAGAACTTCAGAAGTTTCAGGGGATTTTTCAATCTATCTTTAAAATCTCCGATTTGAGGGTTGGAATTACCTTTTTCAACAAGCAGGAAATGGTTTTTGAACGAATGGAGAATCGGGATGCCTATAGTTTTATCCTGAATAAGGAATCCATGAACGATTGTAAGTCTGCAATTTGCGAAGCCTCTTTTAACCGATTAAAAATAGAACAGGATTATTTTTCCATTACCAATATTGATGAATATGAAAAGCAGAACAACTATAATTTGCTTTCACAAAATTTAAAGAACAGCCACGTAAAAAGTTGTATCCTAGCACCGATTTCAAATAACAATGAATTATTGGCGGTATTGGAACTTGTTTCGCCCAGGAAAAATGAATTAAACAGCATAAATGCGATAAAACTGGACGATATCCTGCCATATATAGTTACTGCGGTAAAGCGTAATAAAACTGAATCGGAAAACAGGATAAAAGCGGTAATTCAAAGTGAATGTACTTCAATTCACCCCAGCGTTTTATGGATATTTGAAAAGGAAGCCAAACGATTTATCAAAGAAATAGATGTCGATGGATTGGCTTCGTTTAAGGATATTGCCTTTAAGGATGTTTACCCGTTATACGGACAAATTGATATTGTAGGTTCCTCTGAGGCACGAAACTCAGCTATACTGTATGATTTGACCGAACAGCTGGAAATTATTGAAAAAATTATAGAGGAGGCTTTTCAACAGGAAGAATTGCCAATTTACGATCAGATTCGAATTAAGATTAGGGACTTCAAAGAAGATATTAACGAAAGTCTAAATACGGATAGTGAAAAAGAGATGTTAAATTTATTAAAACAAGAGGTAAATCCGTTGATAGATGATCTTAGTAATAAGTCTGAAGAATTAATGAACCTGGTAGAGGAATATCAGGCTAAATTAAACCCTGATACTGGGATGATTTACAATCACAGGAAACATTATGATGAAACCGTTCAGATTATAAACAAGACTATGGCCCGGGTTCTTGATAAAAAACAGAGAGATGCCCAAAAGATTTACCCACATTATTTTGAACGCTATAAAACCGATGGGGTAGATCATAATATTTATATAGGAGAAGACCTTACGTATAACAGGCCGTTTAACAAGAATTATTTATACAATTTGAGGTTATGGCAACTTGTAACTATGTGTGAAATGGAAAATAGGTTTTATCAACTTCATAAAACCACCCCCATAAAATTGGATGCTTCTTCACTTATCCTGGTATTTAACGCTACACTTTCTATCAGGTATCGCATGGATGAGAAAAAATTTGATGTGGATGGCACCTATAATGCCCGATATGAAATTATTAAGAAACGAATTGACAAAGCTTTTATAAAAGATACTGAAGAGCGCATTTCCCAGAAAGGGAAATTAACCATAATATATTCACACAACTCTGATGAAGAAGAATATCTTAAATATGTAAAATACTTGCAAACCAGGAATTATCTGGGTGACCAGATAGAATTGTTGGAGCTGGAAGATGTTCAGGGAGTAATAGGCTTACGCGCTTTAAGGGTAAATATAATATATCAAAAGAATGTGCTTACTCCCGAAAATGAGATTGACAGAAATGACCTGGCAGCTTATTTAAGCAAGTAAAAAGCGATCACGAAACTGATTACCGAGGTAATAATCCCAACCATAAAAACAGTATAGGTCAACCTTAACAACTGGTACTTTCTATGCAGGACTTTCCCCAGTAAATGAAGATCCAGCATTAGAGATTCGTAAACATAATCCTTGTCCTTGATAATTTCATTAATTCCCCATTTAAACTGATCAAAGGGCATTTTATGGAAATTTCCAAAGAAAAGTAAATTTACTTTTCTTTCTTTAACCTGTGTTTTTGTAAACTCCCCGGAAGTAACATTTGGCCTTGTAGCCATGATGGACAGGATGATCGAGGCCACGCTGAAAATCACTAAAATAAGAGTAGGGATCAACAAGTGCTTGTTGGAAACAGAATCCAGTTTGGGAATAATATTGGCCAAAGCAAGGGAAATAATGATCGCATTTACCGAGAGAAGGATGTTTGCCTTTGTATCGGCGATATCGCTTAATTTTATGTGGTTTCTAAGGGTAACTCTAAACAGGGATTGAATACTTCTTTCAGGATTGTCATTTTTGAACTTAGCTTTTAATTGAGCTTTATTCTCCTCCTTCTTAATTTTTAGCGCCAGGTTATTTTTCTTTTCAATTAAAAGTGAAAGATTTTTATCTTTTTTAGGCTTCCAGTTCAAAACTGCATAATCGGTGAAATATTTATGTTTTTCGGTAAACAGTTTAGTATTTTCATCAAGCCATTCGTTGGAAGTAAAGTTTTTTATGTTTTGTATCTGAAGTTCCTGCCTCAATAATTCGGAAATTTCTACAAAATATTCCCTGGCTAAATGAGAACTGTCAGCATCGCGAATAATTTCTTCCAGTTTTGATTTCGGGGTAGAGTCCATTTTGGTTGCCAGGATACAATCAGTGATAAGATTTATGGTTTCAGGATCTACATTGTTTTCTTCTAAAAATCCTTTTGCAATTTTTACGCTTTCCTCCTCGTGACCTTTAAATTTTACGGTATATCCGGTGTCATGCAGCCAGACAGCCAACAACAAGGCCTCTTCCTCTTTAACAATAGTTTTGGTATTCTCAATTAATTCTTTAGTACTTTTGACTACTCGCAGAGTATGATTGTAATTGTGGTATATAAAGGTTTCAGGTAATTTTACTTTAAACAAGTCAAATACAAACTTTTCTGCCTTTTTAATTAATTCGGTCATTTAAAAATAGTGATTAGAGAGAAGTACCAAATTACAAAAAAATACGTCTATTAAATTTTTATGAAAAAAAATAACATAATTCTAACTTTGTTAGCTGCAATAACCCTTTACGGGTGTTCAACTTATAAGCCTAAATATAGTGAAGGTGAACCCACTCAAAATTTTGGATATCCCAAAGATCTTAAAATAGAGAAATCTTTTTATTTGCTGGGTGATGGAGGTTATTCGCCTCCCGGTGGAACTTCTGAAGGGCTTATAGCGTTAAAAGATTATATGGATTCTGTTAAGGCTAAAGACAACTACACAATTTTTCTGGGGGATAATATTTATCCCGTGGGAATGCCGCCAAAAGACAGCCCGGAAAGGGAACAGTCAGAATACCGGTTGGATGCTCAACTGGACGCCATAGAGAAATATAAAGGCAATGTGATCGTGATCCCGGGAAACCACGATTGGTACAGCGAAGGCGTTAAGGGATTGGAAAGGGAAGAGGAATATCTTGAAGAAAAATTGGGGGACAAACTTACCTGGGCTCCAAAAACGGGCTGTGGATTGAAAAGTATTGAAATAAGTGACGATATCCAGCTCATTGTAATAGATTCCCAATGGTTTCTGGAAGATTGGGACAAGCATCCAACCATCAATAACAATTGTTCAGAAATTAAGACTAGGGAAGCTTTGTTGCTGGAAGTGGGATCTGAAATTGATAAAAATCAAAACAAAACAATTATTGTTGCGCTGCATCACCCTTTGTTTACCAATGGAGTTCACGGGGGGCAATACAATTTAGAAAGTCATCTTTACCCTTCACAAAAAAAGATCCCTATTCCTGTTTTAGGTTCTCTGGCAATGTTAATACGTACCAGCGGAGGTGTGTCTATTCAGGATCGCCAAAATGAGCGTTATAAGTCGATGGTAAAAAGATTGGAGACTTTGGGTCAAAAATCGGACAGATTGATTTTTATTTCAGGACATGAGCATACTTTACAATATATTGAGCACGATAAAATAAAACAAATCATTGCCGGTTCGGGATCTAAAGGGAATTATGTAAACCTGGGCAATGATGGTCTTTTTTCGTATCCGGAGCAAGGTTTTGCTGTATATGATGTCTTTGAAGGTGGTTCTTCCTGGGTGAGTTTCTATGGAAATAAGGATAATAAGGCGAAATTATTATATCAAAAAGAGGTTTTCGCCGCCCCTCAACCTTATGATGTTTCGAACTTACCTGATAATTTCTCCCAAAAGATAAAAACTTCGATTTACGAAAAAGATGAAACCGAAAAAACAGGGCTATATAAAAGTATTTGGGGACAACGATACCGCGAACTTTACGGAAATGAAATAGAAGTGCAGGTTGTCGATCTGGATACCTTATATGGTGGTTTAACTCCTGTGAGAAAAGGGGGTGGGCATCAAACAAAAACCATCAGACTTCAGGATAGTCTGGGCAGGGATTATAATATGCGCCGACTTAAAAAAAGCGCAGTGCAATTTTTACAAACAGTAGCTTTTAAAGATACCCCTATTGAAAATCAACTGGAAAATACAATTGCTGAAAATGTGATCGAAGATTTCTATACAGCAGCGCATCCATATGCTTTTCTCACTATTCCAACCTTGTCTGATGCTGCCGGGATTTTTCATACCAATCCTCAATTGTATTATGTGCCAAAACAAAAGGCTTTAGGGGAACTCAATGAGGAATTTGGTGATGAATTGTATATGATAGTGGAACGTCCGGAAGACGATTGGATGGGGCTAGATAGTTTTGGTGAGCCTAACCACGATATTCAAAGTACTTCAGGGATGTTCGAAAGACTTCGGCGTGACGAAAAATATTCCCTGGATGAAACAGCTTATGTGCGGGCCAGGATCTTTGATATGCTTATAGGAGATTGGGACAGGCACCAGGATCAATGGAGATGGGCAGAATATGAAGATGAAGAAGGCAACAGGACCTTTAAGCCTATTCCACGTGACAGGGACCAGGTTTTTTCAAATTTTGACGGGGCATTTTTCGGAACTTTAAGAGGCCTTACCGGTTTTGCCAATCAATTTGCTGTATATGGTCCGGACATAAAAGACGTGAAGTGGTTTAATACTGCCGCAACAGGCTTGGATCGTGAGTTATTGCAAAATGTTGGCAAAGTCACCTGGATGGAACAGGCAAAATTCGTTCAGGAAAATATCACCGATGAGGTGATAGAAAAAGCATTTTCTAAATTGCCCGAAAATATGCGGGGAAAATCCACAGATTATATTATTGAAAGCCTTAAAGCTAGAAGAGGCAATATTTTGGATATCACAAATAGGTATTATCAACACCTTGCTAAACTTGCAATTGTCACAGGAACGGATAAGGATGATTATATAGAAATAATAAGAACAAACAATGGTCAGACGCAGATTAAAGTTTCAAGATTAAAAGACGGTAAAAAAGCAGATGTTGTAAGTGATAAGATCTATAAAGCAGAAGATACCAAGGAAATTTGGGTGTATGGCCTGGACGATGATGATGTTTTTGAGATCACCGGGGAAGACAACAACCTTATTTTTGTCAGATTAATTGGTGGCCAGAATAACGATATTTATAAGGTAGCAGCCAAGAGCGGTAATAAAGTTAAGATCTACGACTACAAAAGCAAACCCAATACTGTAGAATCTAAAGGAAATGCAAAATTCAGGTTTCAGGATACTTATGAAATAAACACCTTTGATAAGGATAAAAAAACCTTTAATACAAATACGTTGTTTCCCGGGTTTGGTTACAATCCGGATGATGGTTTTAAAATAGGTATTCAGAGCGTTTATACCACAAATGGGTTTAAAAGAAATCCTTTTACCGCAAAACACACTTTTTTAGCCGGATACTACTTTGCTACTCAGGGATTCGATTTGAGTTATCAAGGGGAATTTGCCAATATAGTCGGAAAATTTAATTTGACGGCGGGAGCATATTACACAAGTCCTAACTTTACAACCAACTTTTTTGGTTTTGGTAATGAGACCCCAAATTTTGACGATGATCTGGATTTTGATTATAACAGGGTGAAAATCAGTAAAATTGGCGGAAATTTTGGTTTGGTAAGAAAATCTCCTTTCGGAAGTTATTTTAGATATGTGGCATCTTTTGAAGGAATTGAAGTAGATAATACCGAGAATAGGTTTATCACCGAAGAATTTAATTTGAATGATCCTGAGCTGTTCAACAGGAAATATTTTGCCGGTTTGGATGCAACCTACAGATATGAAAGTTACGATAACAATTTAAACCCAACCCGTGGGATGAAGTTTGAAGCGATTTTAGGCGGAAGGTTGAATGTGGATAATACAGATAAACATTACGGTTATTTTAAACCCTATCTGGGATTTTATAACGCGCTCTCCCATAATAGAAGATTGGTTTTAAAATCCCAGGTGCAGGCCCAACTAAATTTAGGGGACGATTATGAATTTTATCAGGCCGCATTCCTGGGAGGGGATACCGGTTTGCGTGGTTATAGATTTCAAAGGTTTGCAGGAAAAAGCGCATTTTCTACCGGAGCCGATCTACGTTACAGTTTCAGTCAGTTTAAAACTTCCTTCCTGCCAATTCAAATCGGTATTTTTGGGGGCTATGATCTTGGGAGGGTTTGGGCAGAAAACCAGGATAGCAATGCATGGCACAACAGCTATGGAGGAGGG
>JBDNHN010000047.1:0-11883 GCA_041688725.1 Gillisia sp. | reverse complement strand
CTAAAACAGTTTTGATTGCCCAGCGCATTCAGGGATTTGCCCTTTATGAAAACGGTAAACTTATCAAATGGGGCCCGGTAAGTTCCGGGAAGAGATCAACTCCAACTCCTAATGGGCTTAGTTATGCCAATTACAAGACAAAACTTAAAATAAGTACGGTGGATGCTGCCTGGAAAATGCCTTATTATTTCAATTTTATGAATTTTTATGGGGTTGGAATTCACGAATATTTTCTTCCGGGATATCCTGCTAGCCACGCCTGTGTGCGTGCATATAAGGAGGATGCTCGGTTTATTTACGATTGGGCCCTACAATGGAAACTTGATAAATCAGGGCAAAAAATCTTAAAAAATGGAACCCCATTTATGGTTTTTGGAGAATATGACTATAACAACCCTTATCCATGGCAACAACTTGCAAATGACAAAACTGCCAACGACCTTAATGAAACCGAAATGAATATCTTAAAACAATATGTGAAGCAATATTCGGAAGACGAAAGAAATTATGTGAAAGATAAGGAACCGCCTAAAATTGATTTGGCATCATAGTTAAATAATTTTTTCAAAGTTTAAGATTGGATATGGATTATGCTTTAATTTGTAACTTGTCAATTATTAAAAAACATAAATGAAATATATTAAACAAATAGGAAATCTGGCAATATGTATAATGTTATTGCTTTCTCCGGAATTTTTTCAGGCTCAGGAAACTTCGGTAATGATAAGGGTAAAAGCCAAAGACGCTAAATTTATTGGCACTTCAATGGGCGGAGCAAAAGTGATTGTAAGAGATGAACATACAGGAAATATTCTTGCAGAAGGTTTTACAGAAGGCAGTACGGGGAATACAGATGTTATAATGAAAAATCCTAAAACCCGCACATCAAAACTTTCAGATGAAAATACAGCTGGTTTTTTAGCAAAATTAAACATTGAAAAGCCTGTATTTGTTAATGTAGAAGCCTTTGCGCCTGGTGAAAACAGGGTGAAATCCACTACTCAACTATGGGTAATTCCTGGTAAAGATATTGTCGGAGATGGTTTGGTTATTGAAATACCGGGGTTTATAATAGATATACTGTCGCCACAAACTCACCAAAGTATTGATGCAAATAAAGAAATTGAAATTAAAATCAATATCGTAATGATGTGTGGTTGCCCGATTACAAAAGGTGGAATTTGGGATGCCGATCAATACGAAGTGAAAGCTGTGATTTCCAAAGAAGGAAAACCGGAAAAGACCTTAGATTTGATGGTTTTGGAGCAGGCAAGTACGTTTTCTGGCATAGTTAATCTGAAACCCGGGAATTATGAAATATTGGTGTATGCTTTTGATCCTGTTTCAGGTAATACCGGGTTGGATAAGACCAACATCATAGTTAAATAGGGATTTTTAATGGTGTTTTTCTATATGAATGAGTTAGAATACTCCATAAAATAATTATTCAGGAAAATAGAATCAATTGAACTTCAGAAAAATTTAAATTGATTCTATTTCCCTAAAATTGTCGGTTATGTTTTCAACAATCCCAATTGCTCGATAGTTTTCAAAACCCCATTCTCATTATTGTTAAAACGGGTAATATAGTTGCTGGCATTTATAATTTCCGGATGCGCATTCTTCATAGCATAACTATAGGTGGCATTTTGCATCATTTCAATGTCATTGAGGTAATCGCCAAATACGAGGGTTTCATCAGGGGAAATATCCATTTCTTTCTGAATTCCTTTTATGGCGTTGCCTTTGTTTGCAGTTAGGGAGGTAATGTCAAGGAATATTTCAGCAGCAATTGCAACCTTATATTCTTTATTGAATTCTTTATAGGAATGGTAACTGTTTGCTTCAACCCCCTTGTAATCGCAAATGGTAACCTTTAAAAAAGTGTCTTCTACCAATTGGAGATCCTCAACAACTTTAAGTCGTTTATAGTATTGCTGAATTTCTTCAATAAATTTTTCATCATTGGATTCCACATAAGCCGATTCTTTTCCACAAAGTACAAGTTGAACACCTTCCAGTTTTCGGCCAATTTCGATAAATTTTATCGCAGCTTTGGGATCCAGAGCATTTACGTACAATTCCTGTCCTTTGTGAACGACAAGGGTGCCATTTTCAGCAAAAAACAACATTCTGTCTTTAATCCTGTCAAATTTTGATTCCAAGTTGTAATATTGACGTCCACTGGCTACCGAAAACATAATTCCTTTTTTGAAAAGCAAGTCTTCTATTTCCCAAAAATCGGGATGGATCTCGTGCTTATCATTTAACAATGTGCCATCCATATCGGTAACGATCAATTTTATCATTTCTTAAAATTTAAGATTGTGAAGGTAATAGATTCAAATTTCTATTGCTGAAGAAAAGGATCAATTTTAATAGTAAGCTTATCAGGCTACACTATAACTCAAGAAGTGTGTTTGTTTTTAATTAACAAAAGTCCAATTACTTATTGGGATGCAATGAACCGGGAACCGGAACTTCCCCTTCTTAAACTCTGCGGGTCCAATCCAACAGAATCTCAAAAATCGCTTTGAAGTTGGCCAATTTTTCCCTTCGAATCAAACTTCTCTCTGTTTTATAATGTCTTGCAGAAGCAGGAAAACCAATATAATTTAAACCTAAGTTTTGTGCGATAAAAAGGGTTCTGGGAAGATGAAAATTTTGGGTAACCACAACCGCATCGGGAACCTCATATATTTTTCCGGAACGGTACATACTGTCAAAGGTATCAAGACCTGCAGGATCAATAAAAATAATTGCTTCCGGAACACAGCGGTCCAGCAAATAATTTCGCATAGCGCGAACCTCATTATAATCATCGGTGCGATTGTCGCCACTCAATAAAAAGCTTTTCACCTTAGCTTTTTTGTATAGATCTAAAGCGGTATCTACCCGGTCCTGGAGAATTGGGGAGAGTTTCCCGTCAGAATGCACACTGGCCCCAAGCACAATTACTGTGTTTGTAACCGGAAGAGTTTCAATTTCCTCATAAATACTCGAAACGGTAACTTGTTGAATATAAATACTTACGCCCCAAATAATTAAAATTCCCAGTGAAAATAGAATTAAGATAAACCGTATGATTTTTTTTAGCCTGTTCATCTTTAAATCTTATAAGCAGTGATAATAACGAGTATTGTATAATTGTAGTATTATGAATAGAGGTGAACTCCTTAAAAAAACAATTAAACAGAATTGAGTATTGATAAAATCTATTTAGGATATTTCAACTTGGTGAAAGTATTACTTAGATTTGCACTGCAAAATAAGCAAAAAAGTTAGAATGAAAAATATTGAAGCGCTTCAATGGCGGTATGCCACAAAAAAGTTTGATAACGCAAAAATACTTCCTCAGGAAAAAATTGAGGTACTTAAGAATGCCTTTAATTTGACTGCTACCTCCTATGGCTTACAGCCCATAAAACTGGTGATTATTCACAACAAGGAAATGCAGCAAAAATTGGTTGACTTTTCAATGAATCAGAAGCAAATAAGCACGGCTTCTCATGTTCTGGTACTTTGTATAGAGCGGAAAGTTGACAAAAAATTTATAGAAAACTATTTTAATCAAGTTCATAAAATACGCGCCACCCCCGAAGAGGTCCTCAATCCTTTTAAAGATTTTCTGATAAGTGATTTTGAAAATAAGCATATTGATGAAATACATGCCTGGGCAACAAATCAGGCTTTTTTGGCTTTGGGAAATTTAATGACGGTTTGTGCCATAGAAGGAATTGACTCTTGCCCAATGGAGGGTTTTGAACCTCAAAAATACGATGAATGTTTAGCGCTGGAAGATTTGAATTTAAAATCGGTATTGGTGATGCCAATTGGATTCAGGGCTCCGGATGATGAGTTTTCTGAATTTAAAAAAGTTCGCAGACCACTTTCTGATGTGATCATCGAGTTATAACATTATACGTTTTACTATAAATTAGTTGTGACCTCCTCGGTTCAAATTGGATCAGGGAACGTGGAATTTAATAATTCACGTATTTAGTTATTTCTAATCCGTATCCTATCATTCCTACTCGTTTTGTTTGTTGGGAATTTGAAAGCAATTTTATTTTGTGTACGTCCAGGTCGTGCAATATCTGGGCACCTATTCCAAAATCCCTGGTGTCCATAATTATTGGAGGAGCTTTCATTTCTCCTTCTTTTTGCACTTCCTTTAGCTCACTTAATCTGCTCAACAAATTCAAGGATTGGTTTACCGGATTTATAAACACAATTGCCCCGCGACCTTCATCGTTTATAGCCCTAAACATGTCGTCCAATTTTTTGTCGGCATTATTTGTAAGTGTTCCCAGGATATCATTATTGATCAAAGTTGAATTTACGCGGATCAAAATTTCTTCGTCAGATTTCCACTCTCCTTTAGTGAGCGCTATATGAACTTGATTATTGGTAGTTTGTTTATATGCCCTCAACCTGAATGTGCCGAAACGTGTTTTGATATCAAAATCTTCTTTCTTCTCGATCAGGGAATCGTGCTGCATTCTGTAGGCAATAAGATCTTCTATTGAAACGACCTTCAAATCAAATTTATTGGCAACTTCAATCAGTTGAGGTAACCGGGCCATAGTGCCATTCTCATTCATGATCTCAACAATTACTCCGGCAGGCTGAAAACCGGCCAATCGTGCAAAATCGATAGCGGCTTCTGTATGTCCGGTCCTTCTAAGGACCCCACCTTCTTTAGCCTTGAGTGGAAATATGTGACCGGGCCTGCTCAAATCAAATGATCGTGTTTCGGGATCTATTAAAGCCTGAACGGTTTTGGCGCGGTCTGATGCAGAAATTCCGGTTGTTATTCCATTACCTCTCAGGTCTATAGAAATGGTAAAACCGGTTTCCATAGGATCGGTGCTGTTGCCAACCATCATATCCAGTTTTAATTCTTTACAGCGTTCTTCGGTAATAGGGGCACAAATTAATCCCCGGCCGTGTGTAGCCATGAAATTGATCATTTCAGGAGTTACCTTTTCTGCCGCGGCAAGAAAGTCTCCCTCATTTTCACGATCTATATCATCTACTACAATTATAATCTTCCCATCTCGAATATCATTGATGGCTTCTTGAATGGTATGAAGTTTTAAGGACTTTTTGTTTTGAATAATTTGAGACATGGCGAATTTCTATTTCAGGCTGCAAAGATATTTAATCTATTTCGATTCCTTCCGGAACAATCCTAATTTTTTGACGAGTTTATTAAAGGGGTCAATAAAATTGCCGAATGATAGCAGTCCCTGGTCTGTGGTTGCACGGTATGTAAAGAATACGCCTAGGGGAAACATGATCAAGGTGGAAAGCCAGGAGGCCAGGAAAGGACTCATTTGGCCTTCTTCAGCACTATTTTTGGCGAATATTCCTATAAAATGATAGGTCAGGAAAATTAAAATAGCAATTACCATAGGCAATCCCAGTCCTCCTTTTCTAATGATAGCTCCCAATGGAGCGCCTACAAAAAATAAAATAATGCAGGCTACCCCAAGCACATATTTTTCGTGAAGTGCAATTTCAAATTTGTTGAGTTGTTTCAGGCTGCTTTTAAATTCATTTTCTTTTATCGAAACATTTGAAACACTGGCGTTTACCATACCTATGGAAAGATTTACAATTTTTAAGGCTTCGCTGGTATCATACAATTCTAAAATGGAAGCGTCAAAAGACTTCAGCGTATCAGCAGGTGTAAAATTAGAAGCAAACAAGGTGGCACCGGTGCGGCGGTAAATTACATCGGCAAATTTGATTAGCTCATCATTATAAGCGGTTGAGAGTGAATCTATGCTTTGATTAAGCTCCCAGACCTTTAACATGCCCTGAGTATTCCGATAGTTTTCATCGTCCAGATCTACATTATTGAAATTGGAGATATCAATATTGATCACATACTCCTCAAAAGCACTTTTTGTAAATGGTTTATCGGCTCGTTTTGAAGGGTTTTTTTGTTGAATTTCATCGTAGTAATTTCCATCATATAAGATAAGCGATAAAATATCAGAATTTGTTCTTCCAACAAGTTCCCCCTTAACAGCTTTTATGACCGTAAAATTACCTCCGCGATATGATTTCTGATGAATGATCACATCATCCAAATATTGATCGTTATCTCCCGATTTTTTGTTCACCTTAATATTGAAATTACCAACATCGTTAAAGATCCCCTCTGTAATTGCCATTGCAGGTTTTAACTTGGCAATATTTTTACGCAGGTTAATAGATTTAAACTCTGCAGCGGGAATTACATTATTTGCAAAAAAGAAGGCGGTTAAACTAATAAATACTATAAAATAGGTGAGGCTGCGCATTGCCCG
This sequence comes from Gillisia sp., assembly GCA_041688725.1. GTDB lineage: Bacteria > Bacteroidota > Bacteroidia > Flavobacteriales > Flavobacteriaceae > Gillisia. The sequence goes on along the minus strand of JBDNHN010000047.1, from coordinate 5,563 downwards.
GTTCAATGAAATACCGGCAGATTTCATTGCTGCAAACTCATAATTTTCAGCAAAACTTCCAAAAGTCATTATGGAAGTGAGTAATATAGATAAGGGAAGAACAAGAGGTACCAGTTTTGGGGAAAAATAAAGCAGGAATTTTAATATAATCTCTACGTCCAAATCTTTACCCGCAAGTTCACCTATGTACAGCCAAATAGTTTGGAGCACAAAGATGAACATCAGGATAATAAAAACAGAGAAGAATGTTTTTAAATAACTTACCAGTATATATCTGTCTAATATTTTCAATTTAATCTAAACGATTGATGTAAAAATCCTTGTATCGGTCTTCTTTAAAAGTAAAAAGGTTTTTGGCTAAAGGCTGATTGGTTTTAAAACTTTTTATTGTTATGGTAATTTTGGTGCCGTTGTCCTGGGTTTGAATAAGATTGTAAATATGTTTGGTTTGACTATCTATTCCCAATAAAATGTTTTTCACATCGGCATTGCTATCTATAGGCGTTAGTTTAATGTACTGAATTTTGCGGCCTTTAATATCCTGTGTAATATCCCATTTATAGATGTAGCCCTCCTGGTAAAAAGTCAACATTTTTGAAGGGGTAATGTTATTGTCATTCTCAGGTACATAATTTGAGATATTGATTTCCTGATCTTCCGGGATAATGGTGTAAATTTTCTTGCCATCAAATATTTGAGTGGTCCCCATCAGGTTAAGTACATATTTATTGTCATTAATGCTCACATCACCACGAGTTTCCTGACTCATGTTTTCTGCAGAATTTTCCAGGGAGTATTTAAAGTCAATCACCATATTGTCGTAGGATTTAACTTTAGAAGAAACTTCATTTAACAGGGTTTTTGCCTTTGTGACATCTTGCGCGTTTACAGAAAAAACACTCAAAATTGCAATCATTAAAATACTTATATTTTTCATTATTTGATTTTTAGTTATCATCATTCAGTAACTTGTCTAATGAGGCGAAATCTGTAATCAAAACCTGCCTTGCTTTGCTTCCTTCAAAAGGTCCTACTATTCCAGCGGCTTCCAGTTGGTCTATAATCCGGCCGGCTCGGTTATAACCCAATTTTAGTTTTCTCTGTAGTAAGGATGCTGAGCCTTGTTGTGCTATTATTATAACTTCGGCGGCTTCGCGGAACAGTTTATCGCGCTCGCTCACATCAATATCAAGACTTGTGCCATTCTCCTCACCGTCGTATTCAGGCAGGAGATGGGCATCCGGGTAGGCTTTTTGGGAACCAATAAATTCAGTGACCCTTTCAACTTCCGGAGTATCTACAAATGCACATTGCAGCCGGATTAAATCATTTCCCTGGGTGAAAAGCATATCGCCGCGACCAATAAGTTGATCGGCTCCCTGACTGTCCAAAATAGTCCTTGAATCTATTTTTGAAGTTACCCTAAAGGCAATTCTGGCCGGGAAGTTGGCTTTTATGATCCCTGTGATAACATTAACCGATGGGCGTTGTGTAGCGATTATAAGATGGATCCCAATTGCCCTGGCCAATTGTGCTAATCGCGCAATAGGGGTTTCGACCTCTTTCCCTGTGGTCATTATTAAATCGGCAAATTCATCTATCACCAAAACAATATAAGGCAGGAATTTATGGCCATTTTCTGGATTTAATTTCCGGGCTTTAAACTTGACGTTATATTCCTTGATATTACGCACCATAGCATCTTTCAAAAGTGTATAGCGATCGTCCATCTCGATACACAAGGAATTCAGGGTGTTTATTACCTTGGTGTTATCGGTAATAATAGCATCGTCGGTATTTGGCAATTTTGCCAGATAGTGGCGTTCAATCTTATTAAAGAGTGTTAATTCTACTTTTTTAGGATCAACTAATACAAATTTCACTTCTGCAGGATGTTTGCAATAGAGAAGTGAGGTGAGGATTGCGTTTAATCCCACAGATTTTCCCTGTCCCGTGGCTCCTGCCAACAACAAGTGTGGCATTTTCGCAAGATCTACAACGAAGGTTTCGTTGGAAATGGTTTTTCCTAAGGCTAAAGGCAACTCCATTTCAGCATTCTGGAATTTTGGCGAGGCAATAACCGAACGCATGGAAACGATAGTTGCATTTTTATTTGGAACTTCAATTCCTATGGTTCCTTTCCCGGGAATTGGAGCTATAATCCTTATTCCAAGGGCCGAAAGGGAAAGTGCAATATCATCTTCCAGATTCTTGATCTTTGAAATCCTGATCCCGGCTTCGGGTATAATTTCGTATAAAGTAACCGTGGGCCCAACAGTTGCTTTTATTTGCGCAATTTCAATTTTATAGTTTTTTAAAGTTGAAACTATATTATTTTTATTTTCCTCGAGTTCCTGCTGATCAACGGTGATTCCTCCTCCGTTGAGGTTATAATCCTTTAACAGGTCTATGGTTGGCCATTTGTAATTTTTCAATTCAAGGGTTTGATCAAATTCCCCGAAATCACTGACAAGTTTTTTGCTAAGGGAATCCTCAACTTCTTCCTCTTCAGCAGTTTTTACTTCCATTTGTACATCCTCCTTTGAAAGAGCTGGAGTTTTTACTGTTTTTTCTTTTCCTTCTGAATTTGTTTTGTCTTCAATGAAGGATTTAGATGGAGAAGCCTGTTCTTTTCCATCAAATGTTTTGCTAACCCAATCTTTTTCTTCAGAAGTAATAGGAGATGCAGCTCGGGAAGTTTTAAAATCTTCGTGGAATTCTTTCTTCTTGCTCTTAAAATAGTCCCCAACAATTTCAGGAGTTATTTTTAACCTGATCGAAAAATAGGCTATAAAAAGAAATATGAGGAGTAAAATAGTTCCTGTAAACCCGATGAAATCCTGTAAATAATCATTCAGTTCAAAACCGACACGGCCACCTAGCAATGAATATTTTTCAGCAAAAAAACCAAAAAATACAGCCCACCAAAGCATCATTAAAATTCCCCAAAACCAATATTTGAAGAGGTTTTTTGATTTGAAACCAAAAAACATATAAACTCCCGAGATCGTAATAAGGGCAACCAGAATAAATGCGGCAAGGCCAAAACCATTATATATAAAAAAATTACTTACAGTGCTGCCAAACTTGCTCAGCCAGTTTTTTGCGACTATTTCCCGGTTTCCAAATTCACCAAGGGTGCTTTGATCCGCTTGCCAGTTGAATAAAAACGATGCAAAGGCTATAATCAGGGCGACTCCCAATAACATCAAAAAGCTGCCAAAAACTACTTTTTGTTGCCGGGTTAATTTAAAGCCCGGTTTTTTAATCCTGGAGCTGTTGTTTTTTTTTGTTGGGGCTTTTTTAATGGCCATAAATACTAAGGGAAATTTTTGTAAAAATACAAATAAGCATCTGTCTAAAATAGAGAAAAGAATATCAATATCAACAATGATTTGTAATAGCTTTTATATATCCCAATTTAACGGTTTATTTTTTTAAATATTCTAATTGTGAAGAGACTATTTCTAAATTTTTAATTTCAAAAAGGAAGCCTTAAATATTTATAAAATACTTAAAGCTTTTAAAATTTTAAATCTGAATTTTTTTTAAAAAGTTCTTTTACCATTGAAATTTTGTAAAAATATGTGGAATGTAAATAAAACCTGCAATAATTATTGCAGTAAAAGCTGCATAAAGTACAGCTCCGGCAGCCACATCTTTAATGTATCCTATTTTGTTGTGAAAGTTTGGATGAACAAAATCGGCCATCCCCTCAGTCGCGGTGTTCAAGCCTTCAATACTCAACACCAAACCGATAGATATTATTTGAAACATCCATTCTGTTTTAGAAATGTCAAAATAGAATCCTGCAATAGTAATAAGGATTGCAATTATTACCTGTACCTGAATACTATGCTCACTTTTGATTAATATCAAGGCTCCTTTTATCGCATAACCTCCTCCTTTTATTCGTTTCCCTAAATAACTGTTCCTCATTACAACAACACTTTTAAGGCAGCCAAATAATCAGGTTCTTGTAATATATCAGGCACTTGCTGGCTGTGAAGGACTTTTCCTTCTTCATCTAAAACAATTACAACTCTGGAAAGTAACCCGGACATTATTCCGTCTATCATTTCTACCCCATAATCTTTTCCGAAATCTCCCTGTCTGAAATCGGATAGGTTGGTGATATTGTCCAATCCTTCGTCAGACACAAAGCGCTTTTGGGCAAAAGGTAAATCCCTGGAAATGCAAAGGACAGTGGTGTTGTTTAATTTTGTGGCCCGTTCATTAAAATTTCTTACCGAGATTGCGCAAACGTTGGTGTCTATACTTGGGAAAATATTCATTATTATCCTTCTCCCTTTAAAATCCTTTAAAGTTGCTGTGGATAGATCGGTGCGTACCAGTTCAAAATATGGTGCTTTTTCACCGGTTTCCGGAAGGCTTCCGTAGGTATTTATTTTTTTATCTTTTAACGTAATTTGTGACATGATAATAGATTTTTTCATTTGATAAGCCAAATTTAAGACTTATGAAGCGAGGATTTACCAAAATTATCATAAAACAAAAGAGGCTGTTTTTGAAAAAAACAGCCTCTTTTAAGTATAGTTTATTAGGTTTTAACGATCTATTGATCCAATTACCTTTTTTGCGAAATTATTGGCGGCATCCATTTGGGAAGCTCCGTCTTCAATCATTTTGTGCACTTCCACAGCGCCGCATAAATTGGTGATCAGTTCTCCAATTACATCCATCTCCTCTTCAGAAACCGAACGGTGTTCAGTAAAATTTTCCAAAACATCGATGGTATGTTGCAATTTTTCGGAGTCGTTATTGCGCTGTAAATGTCTAATTACCGGTAACTTCATCTACTAAATTTTTTAACAATTCAAATTTATTGGTTTGAACCTGATTTATAAAACTTCCGTTTTTGAAGGTTGCAAAAGTAGGCAGATTATCTACATTCGCCATTTTTCGTGATTCCGGATATTTTTCAGCATCCACCATCATAAAGATTGCTTGCGTATTTTCGCCGGCCAATTTTTTAAATTTTGGTTTCATCAATCTGCAATTTCCACACCATCCGGCCATGTATTGAACCACAACAATGCTGTTATCTGCAACAATTTCGCTTAAATTATCTTGTTCTAAATCTTTTGCCATAATTTTTATTTTAGTTTAAACTCATATAAGAGGCAACTCCTTCACGGTCGGCAGTCATTGCTTCTTTTCCCTCTTCCCAGTTCGCAGGACAAACTTCTCCGTTTTGCTGTACGTGAGTATAAGCGTCAATTAATCGTATAAATTCATTTACATTCCTTCCAAGAGGCATATGGTTTACACTTTCGTGAAAAACTGTACCATCTTCATCGAGTAGGTAAGTGGCGCGGTAAGTAACATTGTCACCATCTACTGTTAAAGCTCCGGTTTCTTCCTCATATTGCTCATTGGTAATATCAAGTATTCCCAATTGAGAGCTAAGGTTTCTGTTTGAATCGGCAAGGATAGGATAAGTTACTCCCTCAATTCCACCATTGTCTTTTGCAGTGCTCAACCAGGCGAAGTGAACCTCGGCAGTATCACAGGATGCTCCAACAACCATCACATTTCTTTT
>JBDNHN010000370.1:0-3028 GCA_041688725.1 Gillisia sp. | reverse complement strand
TTCAAATGTATTTTATGCCTATGTAAACGGCGGAATAGCTAAAAACGATGGGATCTTCCCGAAATACAGGGCAGGTTTTTCTTTATACGCCAACCTTCCAATGGCTTTTGAAGCCGAAGCGGGGTTTAGGTTGTTAGTTTTTAATGATCAAACCTGGATTTACACCGCTTCCATTGGAAAGTATTACAAAAATTACTGGTTTAATCTCAAAACTTATTTAACACCTTCCAACAATTCAGTTTCCCAATCGGTATCATTAAAAATTCGCTATTATCTGGCCGGAGCCGATGATTATCTCAGTTTTGGAATAGGCACGGGGCTATCTCCTGATGACCCGGCGAATAATATCCTTTTTAATAATGGCGATACTTATAAGCTTAAATCAAGCAACATCTCTTTAGGTTATAATAAATCCCTCAATGCTTTAAATATTATCTCGGTTAAAGCCTCCTTAGAAAATCAGGAATATCGGCAGGGAACCCGGGGAAATCAATTTTCTTTTGGTATTAGTTATAAAAGACGTTTTTAACTATGCGTAAATATTTGTTTATTGGTGTCCCGGTTTTTATATTGCTTATCCCGGTATGGATGTGGCTGGGTTGGGTATTTACGCCAAACACAAAATTGGTAGCAGCCATAATAGACAAAACTGTTTTAACCCGGGAGGTAAAACAACACATTTCTTTTAATTGGATCCTGAATCACGAGCGTTATACCAAAACATCCAAAAAGGCTTATGAGATCGCTCATGATTACTATGGCTTTTTTCCCTTAAATAATGAAAAGTTTGAGCTGAAGGGGTTGGAAAGGTTTTCTTCCAATGAGTTAATTAGATTAAGTGAGGATGCCGATCTGGTGTATTTTACGGATACTTATGGTATTTATAACAATGAATGGTTTCATGGAGAAAATGGACGTTACGGATTGTTATATGGTGGATTGAGCGATAAAGATGTGGAATTTTTACGCACGATGAAGGCAAAAAATAAGCTGATAATTGCTGAATTTAATACTATCGGGTCGCCTACCAAGTTTGAAAACCGGGCTCGCTTTGAAGAATTGTTCGCCATAAAATGGACTGGGTGGACAGCGAGGTATTTTGATAATTTGGATATTGAGGTAAATAAAGAAATCCCATCATGGCTGATTGACAATTACAAAAAATTGCATCAGGGCCAGTGGCCCTTCAAAAGATCGGGAATTGCTTTTGTAAATGACAATGAACAGGTAGTGATCCTGGAAGATAATACTCACTTAATCAATCCCTTGCCACTTATTCTGAGCACTCCTTATGCAAAGGAAAATCTAGGCGTTCCGGAGAAGATAAGATACCCTTTCTGGTTTGATATTATATCGCCGAAACCTTCAATTAACCAAACGGTCGCGAGCTTTAAAATTAGCGTTAACCAGAATGGACTAGCCGAATTAAAGAAGTATGGGATCCCTTCAGAATTTCCGGCGGTAACTATGCATAAGGGAGAGGATTATAGCTTTTACTACTTTTCCGGGGATTTTAGCGATAATCCTATAGATTTGAATACTTCCTATTTTAAAGGGATCAGGTTTTTTAAAGCTATGCTTTACGATGAAAATGATCCTATGGATCGGTCGAGTTTTTTCTGGAATTTCTATCGGCCAATGCTAAGTAATATTCTGAAAGACTATTCAGCAAATTAACCTTAAAGCTTACTTTTGAATGGTATAATTTCGGAATAAGGAGTCCGGAACAATTTTTCCGCCATTTATAATTATATTATTTTTTTTCCTGAATTGGTTGAAGGCATTGATCAATTGATTCTTTTTTTCATCATCATTTACCAATTCCTCCCCAAGATCTTCATTTAACTTATAAAGCTTATCTCCATTGAGGTGATATTCTCCCATAATAAAATCAATCATATTTGTTTTGGTTTGCATTAGCGGAACCTGGTGCAAATTTTGAAAGCCTCTTGTGGTGTCAAGGCCTTGCCCTAGCCAACTATTTTGAGTCGGGGTTTTAATCTCAAAATTGGTTTTTAAATAGGCAAGTAAACTCGGGGTAATATCAAAGTGAGTAGAAACTGAGGCAATCTCGGCAGTGCGTTCCAGCATAGGGGAGAAAATGATGAGTGGAACGTGATATCTGTCAATTTTTGTGCTCATCGGAATTTCAGGAATTCTATGATCTCCGGTAATAAGGAAGATGGTATTGCTGTAATCTTCCCTTTTCTTATAAGCTTCAAAGAAAGTTTTTAGTGCATCATCTGTATACATAATACTGGAATACTGCTTTTTGTAATACCTGTAATTATTTTTTTTCTTTTCATTGAATCCAAGATAATCCATCCGCTTTTCAAAAACTTCAGAATATTTATCTGCTTCATCTATTAGAAACGGGCTGTGCATAGCCACGGTTAAAATCACACTTAATTGTGGCTGATGCCCTTTTTGTGCCGGACGCGTATTGAGGAAATGTCTAAACAACTCATTGTCATTATAACCCCAGGTAAATCCATTGTTTGCAGGTAACTTATTGTAACCTTCAGGAAAAGTATTTATATCCTTCAGTTCATCGATATTATTTTTTTGAAGGTAAAGGGCCATATTGTCAAAAGTTGCATCCCCGCCATAATAAAATGAAGTACGGTAACCATTAAACTGCAAGACATTCATTATGGAAAGTTGGTCAGGCATTCTATTTCCTAGATCTAAAAAACCATTTTCGGCGAAAGGCAGAGAGCCTAACAGGGAAGGTAAAACAGCAAAAGTACGTCCTCCTTCGCTCACAAAATTTTTCCAGTATAAACTTTTGTCAGAGAGAGAATCAAGAAAAGGCGTGAAGTTCCCAAGATATGCACCTTGGTTGGTAAAAGCTCTTCCTAGGCCTTCAACCAAAACAATAACAATATTGGGAGCAGTTTCTTCCGGTTGAAAGAATGGAGAAAGAACATCACCTGCACCGTCTTCATGCAAAAAGGGATAATGGGTTTCATCTACATATTTAAGTGCGATGGCCTTACTATATCTATTAAATGAGGCGGCAATATAG
>JBDNHN010000046.1:0-5638 GCA_041688725.1 Gillisia sp. | reverse complement strand
ACAACCTTGAAAAAATATGCCGATTCCTCAGGAATGTTGGATAAGCTAAAATTTGAGATCACGGGAGACGATTTCAGGGAAGGCTTAACAGCCATTATTTCGGTAAAAGTGGCAGAACCTCAATTTGAAGGTCAAACCAAAACAAAATTAGGAAACAGGGAAGTTACAGCGGCAGTTTCTCAAGCCGTTTCTGAGATGTTGGAAAATTATCTGGAAGAAAACCCAGGTGATGCCAGGATCATAGTAGAAAAAGTTGTCCTTGCCGCTCAGGCACGGAATGCTGCTAAAAAAGCCCGTGAGATGGTGCAGCGCAAAAGCGTTATGAGCATAGGTGGATTGCCCGGAAAATTGTCCGACTGTTCAGAACAGGATCCTACAAAATGTGAAGTCTACCTGGTAGAGGGAGATTCGGCAGGTGGAACTGCTAAGCAAGGAAGGGATAGGAATTTCCAGGCTATTTTACCGCTACGTGGTAAAATTCTGAACGTTGAAAAAGCCATGACTCACCGCGTTTTTGACAATGAAGAGATAAAAAATATTTACACTGCACTGGGTGTAACCATAGGAACAGAGGAAGATAGCAAGGCGTTGAACTTGTCAAAATTGCGATACCATAAGGTTGTGATAATGTGTGATGCCGATGTGGATGGTAGCCATATTGAAACCTTGATTCTTACTTTCTTTTTTCGCTATATGAAAGAGCTTATTGAAAACAGCCATATCTACATAGCGACTCCGCCTCTTTATTTAGTTAAAAAAGGTCAGAAGAAACAATATGCCTGGAGTGATAAAGAACGGGATGCCATTGCAGAAAGTTATAGTGGCGGGGTTCAAATTCAACGTTATAAAGGTCTAGGTGAAATGAATGCCGAACAATTATGGGATACCACCATGAATCCTGAATTCAGGAAATTACGCCAGGTGAACATCAATAACAGCGGTGAAGCCGATAGGATCTTCTCAATGCTGATGGGTGATGAGGTTCCCCCTAGAAGGGAATTTATTGAAAAAAATGCTGTATATGCCAATATAGACGCATAATATATATGTAGAGCCCACGTAATAACGTGGGCTTTTTTTTTGATTTTAAGCAAATTTTATAATTCATCCTTTTTCAGAGCGTATTTTTAGTATTTTTACTCTGAACTTAAAACCAGACACCTTGAAAAACATATTCCAAAACCTCTTGTTTATCAGCTTTTTGTTAGCTTTCGGATTTACAAATGCCCAAAGTGATCAAGACCTTTTAATTGAGGATATGCTGTTGATTGCCGATAATTTTGCCGCCCCCGCAGCAGAAGCCGCTGCAATACAATCCAGTGCAGGCTGGTTCTCGTCTGCCGCGGATCTTGGAAAATGGAAGGTCGAAATTTCAGTTCATGGAAACGCGGTGTTCATACCGGGCAGTAAACAAACTAAACTGGCTTCCAATACAGATTTTAATATTTTAAATATTCAAGGCAGTTCAAATGCACTACTTCCTACGGTATTTGGTGGAGATACAGATGAGATTTTTGAAGGGGAATTATCAGGTCAGGATTTTTCCTTTAAAGCTATTGATGGCTTAAATAAGAAGGTCATAATCCATCCCTTTCCACAAGTGACGGTAGGTTTACCTTATGGAACCGAAGTGGCTTTAAGATTTGTTCCCAGGGTTACAATAAATGATGTGGGAGTGAGTACAGCCGGGATTGGCTTAAAACATAACTTTGCCCAATATTTTAAATACTCCAGACCGGATGATTTTCAGATAGCGGCAGTATTTACCTACAGTAACATCGATATTGATTATGAATACGCGCCAATTCAAATTAGCGCCAGCGGGATTAATGTTCTTGAATTGAACAGCGTAGATGTAAAAGCAGATCTATGGTTGCTCCAGGCATTAGCTTCAAAACTGTATGGGAATTTTGAGGTTTTTGGAGCCTTGGGGGTCACCAGTTCAAATTTCGATTATTCTATGGGGGGAGGAGGAAGTTTACTTCCAAGATTAAATGACGAATTGGGTACTTTAGGAGGAGATGATGTAAAATTTAAAGCGGATCTTGGGTTTAACTATTATATAGGAAATTTCAAAATAAGCAGCGCATTTACAGCCGGCAGCTTTTTTAATGCCAATTTAGGCCTTCATTTTAAAATATAAAAGGTTAAATATTTGTCATTTCAATACTATAAATATGACCCATTATTCGTATTTTCGTAAAAAGAATAATAAATCAATAAAAATCATATAAAAATGAAAGTTACTATCGTAGGAGCAGGAGCAGTTGGTGCCAGTTGTGCAGAGTATATTGCAATTAAGGATTTTGCTTCAGAAATTGTGTTATTGGATATTAAAGAAGGAGTAGCAGAAGGCAAAGCAATGGACCTTATGCAAACAGCCTCCCTAAACGGATTCGATTCAAAGATCGTTGGAGTTACAAACGATTATTCTAAAACGGCTGGGAGTGATGTAGTAGTAATTACCAGTGGTATTCCCAGGAAACCGGGAATGACTAGGGAAGAACTAATAGGAATAAATGCTAATATTGTAAAAGAAGTCTCTTCTAATTTAATAAAACATTCCCCGGATACAGTTATGATTGTAGTGAGTAATCCTATGGATACCATGACCTATTTGGTTCACAAAACTACCGGTTTGCCTAAAAGCAAGATCATAGGAATGGGTGGAGCTTTAGACAGTGCCCGTTTTAAATACAATTTAAGCCAGGCTTTGGAATGTCCTCCATCAGATGTTGATGGAATGGTCTTAGGTGGACATAGCGATACAGGAATGATCCCTTTATCCAGATTAGCAACTAGAAACTCTCTGCCTGTATCAGCTTTTTTATCTAAAGAAAGATTAATTCAGGTAGCCGAAGATACCAAAGTAGGTGGCGCAACTTTAACCAAATTATTGGGAACCAGCGCATGGTATGCTCCAGGAGCAGCTGTTTCAGCATTGGTGCAGGCAATTGCCTGCGATCAGAAAAAAATGTTCCCTTGTTCAACTTTGTTGGAAGGTGAATATGGTTTAAACGATTTATGTATTGGGGTTCCTGTAATTTTAGGGAAAGACGGATTGGAAAAAATTGTTGAGATCGAATTAAACGATGCCGAAAAAGCTAAGATGAAGGAAAGTGCAGAAGGTGTTAAAAAAACCAATAACCTGCTAACTTTTTAAATAAAGAATACTTCTCCAATTTAAAACCGAAGTTTAAAAAGGACCACAAATTCGGTGGTCTTTTTTTTTGTTCAAAAGTTAAATTAATCAAAATAAAATAATTGGGATTTGAATTTTTGAAATCCTATATTTGTCCGTTTTAAAAATTGACCTAAATTATAAGGAATAATGCAGAATAAAGGACTAATCAAGGTTTTTGCAATTTTATTTGGATTGGTATGTATTTACCAATTATCATTTACATTCATTGCCAGCAGTGTAGACAGTGATGCTAAAGACCATGCACTACAGAAGATAAGCACTAATGTAGAAGATTATTCAACCAAGAGAGACGTGGCTGAGGCACGCTATCTGGATTCCATCGGAAACCAGGAAATTTTTGCCGGGATAACTTACAACTCAGCAAAAGGAAAAGAACTAAACAAAGGACTCGATCTAAAGGGAGGAATAAACGTAATCCTTCAAATTTCTGTTAAGGATGTTTTAAGGGGATTGGCTAATAACAGCAAGGATCCTGCATTTAATAAAGCTATAGTCGATGCCGAAGCAGCCCAAAAAGATAGCCAGGATAGTTTTGTAGATCTTTTCTTTGAAGCTTTCAGCAAAATTCAGGATGCTAAATTGGCCTCTCCTGATATTTTTGCAAACAAATCCTTAAGCGATCAGGTGAATTTTGAAATGACCAATGAGGAAGTTGAGCCTGTAATCAGGCAAAAAGTGAACGAATCTATTACTTCCGCTTTCGAAGTATTGCGCAAACGTATCGATAAATTTGGAGTAGCTCAACCTAATATTCAGCGATTGGGGAACTCAGGCAGGATCTTGGTAGAGCTTCCGGGAGCAAAAGATATCAGCCGTGTAAAAAGCCTGCTTCAAAGTACCGCTCAATTAGAGTTTTGGTATGTTTATAAAAATAATGATTTTGGAAACTTTCTTGTAAATGCCAATAATGTATTGATTGACATAGTTAAAAAAGAGAAAGTAACTGATACCCCTGCAGTGGATACTGCCGCTACAACAAAAGAAGATGCTGCAATAGAGGCCTTATTGGCCAGTGCTGAAGATACTTCAGAGGTTCAACAAGCAGGCAATAATCCTTTATTGGGTTTAATAGTTTCACCAGGATTTCAGGGAAGTCCGGTGCTTGCAACATTTGCAGCAAAAGATACTGCCCAGGTAATGGAATATTTAAAACTGCCACAAGTACGTTCTTTATTACCCCAGGATTTGCGATATGCAAAATTTGCATGGGGAGTTCAAAAAGAAAAATTTGTTGATTTATATGCCATTAAGGGGAATCGTGAAAATGTTCCTCCTTTAGCCGGAGATGTTATTACCGATGCGCAACAAACTTATGATCAGGTAGGCAGGGTAGCTGTATCTATGCAAATGAATGGAAAAGGGGCTAAAACCTGGGAAGAAATGACCGGGAAAGCTTATTCTGAACAAAGCAATATCGCCATTGTGCTTGATAATATTGTTTATTCTGCTCCCGGAGTTACCACCGGGCCAATTAGTGGAGGTAGAAGTGAAATCACAGGAGACTTTGGTATAACTGAAGGTCAGGATCTTGCAAACGTATTGAGAGCAGGGAAACTTCCTGCTTCAGCCGATATTATTCAGAGTGAAATTGTAGGCCCGTCCTTAGGGCAGGAAGCTATAAGCAGCGGTGTCTCATCTTTCCTTATTGCTTTAGCTATTGTTTTAATCTTTATGGTTTTCTATTACGGAAAAGCAGGTTTGTTCGCCGATGTCGCATTAACCGTAAACATTCTATTTATATTCGGAATTTTGGCCGGTCTTGGAGCCGTATTAACCTTGCCTGGAATTGCAGGTATTGTATTGACAATTGGTATGTCGGTAGATGCGAACGTGCTTATATTTGAACGGATCAAAGAGGAGTTGGCTAAAGGGAAAGCTCAAAAGGATGCTATTAAAGATGGATTCAACAACGCGCTTTCTTCTATTTTAGATGCGAATATTACTACGGGGCTTACCGGGTTTATATTGCTTATTTTAGGAACCGGGCCAGTTAAAGGTTTTGCAACTACCTTGTTAATTGGTATTGCTACCTCATTATTCACCGCTATTTTTATTACCCGATTGTTTATTGACGGATATGGTAAGAATGGGAAATATCTTGAATTTGCTACAACCTGGACCAAGAATTTGTTCAGAAACTTGAATATTAATTTCTTGGTTAAAAGGAAAGCAGCTTATATATTCTCCGGAATTTTAATTTTGATAAGCATTGTTTCCTTTTTTACGAATGGACTGAATCAAGGAGTCGATTTTGTTGGGGGAAGAACTTATACAGTACGATTTGCAGATGATGTAAACGCAACCGATGTTCAAAATGATTTGACCGCTGTTTTTGGAAGTGCTGAGGCAAAAACCTTTGGAGCTAACAATCAATTGAAAATAACAACCAAATATAAAGTTGAGGACGAAGGGGAAGAAATAGATGCTGAAATT
>JBDNHN010000369.1:0-4728 GCA_041688725.1 Gillisia sp. | reverse complement strand
TAAAACGTCGCACACAATCCTCTTAAAGTTTCAGAGAACCTGTTAATAATTATTTCTGTTTCGGCTACCAATTCTTTTTTCCTTCAACTTGGCCATGAGTTCTCTTCGTAAAAAACCAAAAACATCTTATTATCATGTTGAAGACAGTTATAAATAAAATAGTAAATGCTATCATCTATTCTCTTTAGAATATTCATTATATTTTATTTTTATCAGCCCTGTAAATCCTCCCAAACTTTCTGCTATTTTTATAAAACCGAAATACCTGTATTTAAATTTAAAAGGAAGTAAGAGTAAACAAACAACGCCTAAATTAAAATAGATAAAACTTATAAATAGTTTTTTTAAAACACCGATGATTTTTTTTTCTAAAATCAATATATACATAAAAGAATTTGCGCCCCTATATTTACGTTGTAATAGCCATTTAAGAGTTGCCCTCTTTTTAGAAATACACTCGTAGGCTAGTGCTTTTGCAGCATAATGAATAGTACCATTTTTTTTTAAAACGCAAATCCCGAAATAGATATCTTCGGCACCAGTGGTGTTGAATCTTGTATCAAATTGCAATTGATGGTCTTTTAAAAATTTAGCACGCATAATGAGATTTCCGGTCATTATAAAATTTAACTTCTTATGATTTTCAAACTGAGTAGGAAAGAACCAATTTGAAATGGCCTTTGATACCTTTACTTCAAATACTGGGATTACCGGTCCCATTGCCATATCCCCGTTATTTTTCACAATAGTATAAATCAATTCATTCAGCCAATGCTCGGTTACATATTCGTCATCATCAATAAATACGACAAAATCTGGATCAAATAAAAGTGCCTTTTCCATTATTTCATTTCTTACATTAGAAAGGCCTTTTATAGGGTAATTATGATAATGAAGCTTGAAGTTGAGAGGGCCGCTATTTTTAAGCTGTAAGCTAGTTGCTTCTGCAGTTTGGTCTTTATCATTATCTACAATTAAAATTTCTATCCCTGAAATAAATTTCCTATCTATAGAGCAGGTATAAATACTATTGATCAATTTCTCCAACATCAGTGGCCTTTTATAAGTTGGAATGCCAATAACTAAATGATTCATGAAAATATTATTTATAAATAATCGCTTTTTTTTCTGCCACAGTCAAAATCATTTGTTCAAATTCCCTCGCGACCAGATCGGAATCATGACGACTTTCAGCGATATTTTTAGCCGCTTTAGCTATTTGTTTTCGAAGGGACCTGTCAAGAATCAAGTTCTTTAACTTTTCAGATAGAAGAGCTATACTGTTTTCTGTAACTACTTCCGCCCAATTATATTTTTCAGCATATTTAACCAAGGCAGTGTCTTGTGGAGCATAAATGATTATTGGTGTACCACTTGCCATATATTCCGGAGCTTTTGTGGGCATAGAGTATTTAATATAACTTTGGGATTCTGGACTAAAGTCATAAGGAAGAATCAAAATATCAGCCTGAGCAAAAACTCTGGGAAGATCTTCATAGGCTACAAAATGCTGGTGGTTAACATTCTTAAAATTATTGATCCATTTGGGGGCTTTTTTAGTTTGAATTATAAATTTTATATCGGTATCGAGTTCTTTGTTAACCCTTTTTATTGCTTCAGCTATATTCCTTAAGGATTTATCGATACCAAGACCAATCCTTCCGGCATATAACATTGTTGGGTTCTTAGGAAGTTGATAATTATTCCTTTGTGCCTTTTTCCAAAAATTCAGATTTATTGGATTATGAAAAGTGACAAAATTTCTTCCATATCGGTTTTTATATTCTTCGCACATATAATCACTGATTCCCATCAGCAAGTCAGCTTTATTCAACAGGTGTCTGAATTCTTTATCTGTTTTTTGTTCCCAATAGTTTTTCATAGGACCTTTTACTCCTATTAAGGAAGGCCAATCATCCATCATATGAAAAATAATGGGGCGTCTTTTATATTTAATTATCTCAGTACAAAAAAGAATACTTTCTCTTGTTTCGGCCTGCATGTAATACACATCAGGATCAATATCATCCAACCACCTACAAAAGCTTGAAGACAAACTTGTTTTTGCTTGAAAATGAGAAATCCCTATATAATCAAAAATTGGAACTATATAGTCAAGAATAAGCTTTACCCGAAATTTTGATCTTTCAACAACCACTTTATGTTTATTATTTGTTCTGTCATCAATATTTATAGGGCCTGAATAATATTTTCGGCTAAAAAGATCTAAAGGAAAAATCCATTTGCGTTCTTTTGAACCCAATTGATAATAGTTATTGCACGGTGTGGGATCCATCCTTTCAGTAAGCAAGTACCCCAAACAGGCTACTGCCAAATTCTTCCTCTCCCAATTGCAAAAAAGATTTGAGAGGGTAATTCCACCACCTGTATTTTTATTAAAGGGTTGATTAATTATTAAAACTTTAGGTAAGGACATTTTTTTATTTTTATTTATAGGTCTGATTTTGGAAATCTTGAGATATTTCTATAGGCATTTTATCATCTTTAAAATAATCCATAAGAACCTGCTCTGGGATTTGCCTAAAGGCTTTTGAATAACAAATCCCTACCGATATCCATAATAAAATGAACTGCATAGTAAAGGTGTGAATAGTTGAAGGGTACATATTTATTAACACCCATAAAATCCACATTCCTGCAGCTTTGCTAAGCAAATTATTTGAATAAAAAAGTCCTTTAAAAATGGCCGGAATTGTTATCAATAAAAATAGAAGTAAGGAAATTATTCCGCCTTTCAAGATTATCTGGAGATAATCAGTCTCAATAGTACCTCTATAGCCGGTCACGTTATCAGGATCTATGCCCGGACAAAAATATTCCCCCCTCATTCCTTTACCTATTATCCAGTCTTTGAAGCTTAAATCTTGATAAAAGCAAACTTCTACCGTGGATCGAGTGTCTTCCAATCCACGAGCTGTAATATGATTAAAGATGCCATTTTTATGAGAAGCATAAAATTCCAATTCGAAAACAAAGAATATCCCAGCGCATATAATTGTAAGCAGCACTAAAAAAAATTTATTCCTGGTTTGAGACAGAAAAAGTAAATAAGAAAAAATAGCGGCGAGGCCACACATAAGAAGTAAGCCACGGCGAGCCCTTACAAGAGCGAAAAAAATTGTAACAAGTAAAATTATGATAAGGAAAAATTTCCTTCGATTAGAATGATAACCGTAGGTCATCAAAAGAAAGAAGGCCGGCACAGCAAGCGTTTTTGAAAAGTACTCTACAATGTTCAAACTAGTGAGGTTCGCTCCCTGGCTTAAAAGATCCGTAATAAAAAAAGCGTCATAAAACAAATAGGCAATTGCGAGAATGAATATAGCTTGAAAAATCTTTTTCAAATAGAAGAATTTAAGTGGCAATAGAATGAACACAGGACTTAGATATAAAATTCCTCCAAACCATCCATCAAAAATCATGAATTTAATCTGATCATAATTGCTAGGGAAATCCCTTATAACAATAATTGTTATCCAGAACATGTATAGGAAAAATGATACTTGCAAATAGGTATTTCTCAGTCTGAATTTTAAAAGGATGAAAAACGATGGGATGAACAATAGGAGACCTACTATCTGCACAACCTGACAAATAATGTAATTTACATAAGTGGTGGTCGATAAGGTATAACTCAATGTATATAATAAAAAACCAATCCACATGAGATTGACAAATTCGCGTTCCCGATAGGTAGTTTGCAGAAAGGGTGTTAAACTTTTCTCCATGAAGTCTTAATTAATTACACTTTCAATCAATTCCAGATGTTTACTCATTAAAGTTACCGGATCGAATTCCATTAATCTGTAGCCCTTTATACTTTCTTTCAGACAAAAAGTAATTCCCCTGGCTAAATCTTCAGAATTTTTATATTCTGCTAAATAGCCGTTTCTTTTATGCTCAATTAATTCTGGAATTCCACCTACATTAAATGCGGTTACCGAAGTTCCACAGGATAAGGATTCCAGAATGGTATAAGGTAAATTATCGGCAAGAGAAGGAGCTACAAATACATTTACCGCGTTATAAATGATGGATGTTGCATATTCATCATCAACAAATCCCATGAATCTCGTTTCGAAAGGAATCGATTCTGAAATTTCTGAATTAGGGCCGCTTCCAAAAACCACAATTTGTATTTCCCTGTTACCCAACTCATACAATATATTGAGAGCAGTCTTTAGATATTCCCAGCCCTTATAAGGGCTATTAATTGACATAGCTCCAAAGGCAATAATATGTTTTTCACTGTCAAGATTAAGAATCTGCCTGGCTACTTTTCTGCTGAATGGTTTAAATATTGATCTATCGATAATATTAGGAATATGAAATATAGGTTTATGACTCAATAATGCCGATTTCTGAGCACATTTATATAACCATTTGCTTGGAGATACAAAATACAGGTTTTGAAATTTGGAGTATAAACACTGTTTTTTATTAAAACCTTTATAGGAGAGATCTTTGACCTTATTATTATCAAAAAATTGACAATTTTGACATTGTATGGTAAATTTATTACACTCAAAACTATGGTGACATCCTCCGGTTATCATCCACATATCGTTCATGACGAAAATAACCGGTTTTTGCAACTGTGCAAGTTTTTCCAGACTTTGCAGACTTAAAAAACCGTTTAATATCCAGTGTACGTAAATTACATCGGCTTGTTTTACTTCTTGTCTTTCAGAAACATCGGTGCCGAGG
>JBDNHN010000368.1:0-5519 GCA_041688725.1 Gillisia sp. | reverse complement strand
TTTGAGTGCCGCGACTTCCTGTGCTGCCAAAACCCTGGGATTGGTGCCGGCTTCTGCTCAATGCCGCAATTTCCGGATTGGAAAGGCCTTTTGAAGGAAAATAGACCCCGGTATTTAATTCTAAAAAATTTGATTTATCAGCATTCTTAAATGCTTCGTCATTTTCATAAAACCAGGGAGAGGTATTAAAAAACAAGCGTTTTGGTTCAAATGTTTGCGTATAATTTAATTGCCCGGGGAAACCCGATGAATCTTTAGCCAAATCAGATGCTTCCACACTTAATAAAGCAGAAGCGGTATGCTGGCCGTGCGTATCTCCCGAGGTCCTGTGATTGAACCGGTTGATGATAACATCTGGTTTAAAGGTTCGAAAAACCCAAACGACATCACTCAAAACCTCCTTTTTATTCCAGATTTCCAGGGTTTCTTCGGGGGTTTTGGTGTAACCGAAATCGATGGCCCGGGTAAAAAATTGTTCCCCACCATCAATTCTTCTTGCAGCCAGAAGTTCCTGAGTTCTTATAACTCCCAATAATTCTTTTAATTCCGAACCTAATAAATTTTGTCCCCCATCGCCTCGGGTTATGGATAAATATCCTGTGCGGGCGTGAACCTCATTGGATAAGTAGGAGATAAGCCGCGTGTTTTCATCGTCGGGATGGGCAGCCACGTATAAAACTGAACCAAGAAAATTTAACTTTTTTATAGCCTGGTGAATTTCGGCCGAATTTAGTTTTTGGGGTGGTTGGGCTTTTGCCGTTGAAAGAACCAAAAAAAGCAGTAAAAAAAGAAGTTTGCGCATTTAAAAAAAATATTTTTCAATTCTTTCAAATATATAAACTTTATGAATGTTTGCCCAAATTAAAATTGCTTTAATATTTATAGGCTATCCTTACCTTCGTCCAAATGCACATTTTTTTGAATTAGTGAGACTGCCTTTTGAAGAATCAAATTGTTGGGATAGGTTATAAGTTCACCTTCTGAAGATCTCAAGTGTAAATGGAACGCTTTAATATCTTCAATAACAGCTTCAATGGGGGCGTCTTTGTCATGTATTTTAATTTTATCTCCTATTTTATATGGAAAGGAAAAGAATAAAATGACCCCTGAGGTAATATTGCTCAAAATAGACCAAAACGCAAACAAAGCTACCCCAATTACTGCAAAAACAGAGGAAAATATCAGCGATAGTTCTTTGAGATCGGCTCCCCATGCAAAAGCCAATAAAAATATGGCAATTAAAATAATTAAAATATTGATGTATTGAAACATCAACCGGGTGCGCGTAATATTTATTTCGCTGCGCTGTCCCTTTCTATGTGCGGCTTTTTTTAATATGAATTGAAAAATGAGCAATAATACCACTGTTGCAGTGGTGTAAATAATTTCATTCCGATAGATGCTTAATATTTCGAGCATTAATTTAAATTCAGTTTATCACGTAAAGGTAAATCTTTATTGGATTTTTTATCCCAGTAGTCAGATTTTATGCTTACCATTTTCGTTGCAGTGGTGGTAAAACTTTCACCGTTTTTTTCGGTAGTCTCTTCCCATTTTTCAATATTAAAAGGAAAGTTTGTCTGGTAATATATTTTCAAATTCCTTTGAAGTTTAGGATAGCTAATTTTGTAAACCCCTAAACTATCATCTTGGTAAAATTCTGCAGTAGCCTGATAGGCTTTCATCTCAATGTGCGTCAATCGGAAAAACTCCAGTGAAGGGATAATTTGGACTTCCCCTGTGGGCAGATTATCTGGATTAATACGCAACTGGGTCCAGACTTCATTTTCCAGCCATGTTTTGTCCAGTTCCATATTTTGATCGGCTTCTCCTTCAAAATATGATTTTGAAATGATCTCAAAATTTTTCCTGTTGTTTAATTGGGTGTACACATGGCCGCACCATTCCTGAATAGAAGCAGAGACTTTAAGTGCGTGAGAATTACTCACCAGTGGAGAAAACGTGCTTTGCATAATAGAATATGGATAAATGCCTGTGTTGAATTTTTTGACAGCATTCAGCTTTAATACCGGAATGTTGCTATCATTCTTTTCATCGGCTTTAACCTGAGCTTCGGGTAAAAAATCTTCAGTTACAAATATGAGCACGGCAGTTCCTGAACGCGGTTCTCCATACCGGGATTGATCCAGGTTGTACGAAGTGATCTCAGCTTTCCCCTCAAACCAATATTCTTTAAAATCGGTAGATAATTCTAAGTGTGGAAGGGGTTCATTCTTTGGTGTAAATTTATCACATCCAAAAACTGTCAAAGAGATTAGTACTATAAACAGAGGCATTATTCGAAGTTTCATAACATCAATTTTCTTGTATTAATAAAATTTTATTCATCCTGAAAATAGGCCATTCTTTTTTGAATTAAGGCCCTTTACAGATTTATTCAAATTTATATAAAATCAATGAGAGGCGATTTCCAGTAAGGTTTTGTAAACCAAATGAGTAGGAAGGCCCACCACATTAAAATAACTCCCTTCAACACGGGTAATCCCTATCAGGCCAATCCATTCCTGAATTCCGTAGGCACCTGCTTTATCCAGGGGATGGAAATTTTCAATGTAATAATCTATTTCATACTTATTCAACTCCTTGAAAGTGACCTTTGTGGTATCGTTCACTGTCTTTTGCAACTTGTTTGTCGTAAAAGTTACCGAAGTAATTACATCGTGAGTACTATCTGAGAGTGATTCGATCATTTTGAATGCTTCAGAAATGGTTTTTGGTTTTCCTAAGGCTTCTTCTTTATGCCAGACAATAGTGTCGCTGGTAATTAAAATATCCTGGGATTTTAATTCCTTCAGAAAAACTTTTGATTTTAATTCAGATAAAAAATCGGTTATTTCTGAAGCTTTTAAATGTTCGGGATATTCTTCCTTAATAGATTTGTGTTCAACTATAAAAGGAATTTCCAGATCTTTCAAAAACTGATGTCTTCTCGGTGAACCGGAAGCTAAAATTATCCTGTGGTTTTTTAATTTTTCTCTCAGCATAGCTTAGATTAATATAAATTGATAAAGTCCTATTGATAATAGTCCAAAGACCATTATTATTTTTAAAAGTGTAC
Organism: Gillisia sp.; assembly: GCA_041688725.1. GTDB lineage: Bacteria > Bacteroidota > Bacteroidia > Flavobacteriales > Flavobacteriaceae > Gillisia. Next base: position 2,440 of record JBDNHN010000368.1, on the reverse strand, counting down.
TTAAATTTGAATATTGAGCTTTTGTCTTTGCGGAAATCAGATTGATTAAAAAATAAAGCAGCGGCGCAACAACAAACAAAAGTGCATAAAGTACCGAATATAAATTTTCAAATAGATAATCGTAAATATAGAATATAACTAACGTAAGGGGAATGATTCCCACCAGAAAAATGACCTTATTGGCGCGTTCTGCTCCAATTGCGATGGGAAGGGAATTCCTGCCGGTATTATAATCGCCCGTAATATCTGTTTGGTCTTTTATCATTTCCCGCAACCAATTCAGCAAAAATGCGAATAAAGCGTAATCCAGTAATATGGAGAATATTATGGATTGGGTGAGTTGATTGGCAGAAGTTATGGCAGGGAACAAATCGAATAACCCCACAATTATTACAACCATTGCAACCAAACTGCTAATAATTAAATTACCTATAATTAGCAATTGTTTGAGATAGGTGGCATACAAATATAAGAGTGCCGAAATAATTATAAATATTGCTGAGAATCCTGGTTTCCCGATTAAATTTGAAAGGTAAAATCCAATTCCTACCCCAATAATAGTCAAGATCATATACCCGGTTTGGGCTGCTTTTACAGAAATTGTCGTTCCGACGATCTGCTTTTTTGTTTTGTTGATCCTATCGGTTTCTAAATCATACACATCGTTGATTATATTTCCTGCAGCGGTAATACATACTGTAGAAAAGCACAACAAAAAGAAACTAAAATCACTCAGGGTAATCGCAATCCCAAAACTTTTAAATAAGGCGTATTTAATGAGGTATTGCGTAGCGATTATCAGCAATAAATTTTGATATCTGACCAATTTGAGCAGGGTTATGAACATAGAAGGAAAAATTGAAATTAGTTGGATACAAATTTTAATCCTACGATGGAAGCTATGAGCGTTGTTAAAAAGAATAACCTCCAGAAATAAACAGGTTCCTTAAAAACCAGGATTCCCAGCAAGACGGTTCCCACAGCCCCAATTCCGGTCCATACCGCATAAGCAGTTCCAATAGGGAGGGTTTGTGTGGCTTTATATAACAAAAGCATGCTTATGGAGAGCGAAATTAAAAAGCCAAGCATCCAGAAGTTAGAGGTTGTGCCGGTAGAAAATTTTGCTTTCCCAAGGCAAAATGCAAATCCCACCTCAAATAAACCCGCTATTATCAAGATAAACCAATTCATTCTATATTGTCGTTATTCAGCCATTTCCCCTGCACTTTTAAAACCTGCTCAATTACATCGCGCACACAACCTTTTCCGCCTTTTTTATGAGAAACATACCTGCTTACTTCCTTAATTTCTGCTGCAGCATCCTGAGGACAACAAGGCATTCCTACCAATTTCATAACATATAGATCGGGTATGTCATCTCCCATATAAAGCACATTTTCTGCTTTCAGGTTATAAATATCCATAAATTCATCCAGCTGTTCCACTTTGTCCTCTACTCCAAGGAATATATTTGTAAGGCCTAAATTTCTCAACCGGGATCGAACCCCTTCATTTTTTCCCCCGGAGATAACACATATTGTATAGCCTTTTTGTTGGGCAGTTTTTAAAGCAAAGCCATCCCTCATGTTCATGGTACGCAATAACTCACCTTTTGTGTTTACCTGAACAGTGCCATCGGTTAATACACCATCAACATCAAAAACAAAAGTGTTGATTTGATTTAAATATTCTTTATAATTCTTTTCCATGGAGGTTTTGAATTGACTCGGTTAATATTTTATATATTTTTTGTTGTTCTTCATTTAATAGTTCCAGATGTGAATTGATCACTTCCAGATCATTTCGCTTTGCAGGACCTGTTTGCGCTTCTTTTGGGCTAAGATCAATAATTTTGGATGCTGTTTCCATAATTAACGGATGTAAAATTTCAAAAGGAATTTTATTTCTCGTGCAAATTTCCTGCCCTTCAGTATATAAATAATTCACAAAATTACTGACAAATACTGCGGCTACATGCAATACTTTTCGCTGTTCGGAGGAAATTGTGTACACCTTGGCAGTAATTTCCAGTGCAAGCTGTTCCAAAATTTGCAAATCAACTTCGTTATTGGCCTCAATACAAATCGGGATACTTTTGAAATCCACGGTTTTGTTTTTGGAAAAGGTTTGCAGTGGATAAAACACACCAAATCTTTCAAAACTGCTAAATACACTCATCGGGGTAGCCCCGGAAGTGTGCAATACCAAAGCGTTTTTATAATTCAATTTTTTTGTAAGTACCGGGATTACATCGTCCTTAAGAGCAACTAAATAAATATCGGCCGGAAATACTTCTTCTAAATTGGTAGTAGTATTTGTTTTATCTTTAAAAAATTCAAGGCTTTCGGGTTTGTGGTTATACACCTGTACCACCTTAAATTTTTCGGCTTTTAATAAAGCTTTAAACAGGTGGGTGGCTAAATTTCCAGTGCCAAAAAGT
>JBDNHN010000367.1:0-4838 GCA_041688725.1 Gillisia sp. | reverse complement strand
TCGTTGATTCGGGAATCGTTGATTCGTTAATTTGTAATATTGGAATTTGTCCCCCTTTTTTCCACGTCTCCCTTTCCCCTAGTCTCCTTTTCACTCCTCGTCTCCCTTGGTTAATTTGTGATTCGTTAATTTGTTGATTTGAAATATTGCAATTTGTCCCCCTTTTTTCCACGTCTCCATTTCCCTTTTGCAAAATAAAAATGCGTTATTTCTATTCCCTATTTTTTTTATTCATTTTTCCAACTTTTCTTCGCCTTATAACTTGGCTCTTTATTCTGCTTTTAACTTCGCACTTTCCACTTTTAACTTATAACTTCTCGAATCTTACATGTTTCTTCTATACTGTCCTCCAACTTCAAACATAGCAGATGTTATCTGGCCCAAGGAACACACTTTGGTCGCTTCCATTAAAACCTCGAATAAATTTTCATTATTAATCGCTGCCTTTTGGATCTCTTCCAGAACACTTTTGGTATCTTCTTTTTTTGCGTGATGCAAATTTTTCAAAGTAGCGATCTGGTATTTCTTTTCTTCCTCGGTAGCCCGAATTACTTCTCCCGGTGTAACCGTTGGAGAGCCTGTAGAACTCAAAAAGGTATTCACGCCAATAATAGGAAACTCTCCGTTGTGTTTTAAAGTTTCATAATACAAGCTTTCTTCCTGGATCTTACTGCGTTGATACATGGTTTCCATTGCACCAAGAACTCCGCCCCTTTCATTTATCCTGTCAAATTCTTGCAATACGGCATCTTCCACCAGATCTGTCAACTCTTCAATTATAAAAGCCCCCTGAATAGGATTTTCATTTTTGGTTAAACCAAGTTCTTTGTTGATGATCAACTGGATCGCCATGGCCCGTCGCACTGATGCTTCTGTAGGAGTTGTGATAGCTTCATCATACGCATTTGTATGCAAGGAGTTACAGTTGTCGTAAATTGCATACAAAGCTTGTAAGGTTGTGCGGATATCATTAAAGTCAATTTCCTGGGCGTGCAAAGAGCGGCCGGAAGTCTGAATGTGATATTTCAACATTTGAGCCCGTGGGTCGGCGTTGTATTTGTGTTTTAAGGCTTTCGCCCAGATCTTACGCGCTACACGTCCAATAACCGCGTATTCAGGATCCACTCCATTTGAGAAAAAGAAGGAAAGGTTTGGCCCGAATTTATTGATGTCCATTCCCCTGCTCAGGTAATATTCAACGTATGTAAATCCGTTTGACAGGGTAAGTGCAAGTTGCGTAATTGGGTTTGCCCCGGCTTCTGCAATATGATAGCCTGAAATTGAAACCGAATAAAAATTCCGTACTTTTTCCTCTATAAAATATTCCTGCACATCGCCCATTAAACGCAAAGCAAATTCTGTAGAAAAGATACAGGTATTTTGCGCCTGATCTTCTTTTAAAATATCGGCTTGCACGGTTCCTCGAACTACATTCAGGGTGTGTTTCTTTATTTTGGCATAAACATCTACCGGTAAAACCTGGTCTCCGGTAATTCCCAGAAGCTTCAGTCCAAGGCCGTTGTTTCCATCGGGCAATTCACCCTGATAAGATGGACGTTCCTGTTTTTTATCTTTATATATCTTGCTGATTTTTTCTTCAACTTCCTTCTCCAGCCCGTGTTCTTGAATATATTTTTCACATTGCTGATCAATGGCCGCATTCATAAAAAATCCGAGCAACATAGGCGCAGGACCGTTGATGGTCATACTCACTGATGTCAGTGCATCGGCCAGATCAAATCCGGAATATAATTTTTTCGCATCGTCCAAACAGCAGATTGAAACCCCTGCATTCCCAATTTTTCCGTAAATATCGGGTCTAAGATCGGGATCATTCCCATATAAAGTTACCGAGTCAAATGCTGTAGATAGTCGTTTTGCGGGCAAACCCATACTCACATAGTGAAAACGACGATTTGTACGTTCCGGTCCGCCTTCACCTGCGAACATCCTGCTAGGATCCTCACCGGCTCTTTTAAAGGGATACAATCCGGCTGTAAAGGGAAATTCCCCTGGCACATTTTCCTGCAAACACCAGCGAAGGATATCACCCCAGGCCTTGTATTTAGGCAATGCAACTTTGGGTATCTGTGTATGGGACAAAGATTCGGTATGGGTTTCAACTTTTAATTCCTTATCCCGTACCTTAAATGAATAAACCGGCTCCTTGTATTTATTTATTTTCTCGTCCCAACCGGTAATTACTTCCCAGTTATAAGGATTGAGATCCATTTTCACCTTGTCAAATTCCTTCTTTAAAAGGCCGACAAAATCCTTGTTTTTTTCAGAAGTAGCTTCATTGAGCTGCTCCTCTTCTATACCAAATTTCGACAGGCTCAGGTTTGTATTTGTAACCGATTCCAAAGTCTTGAAAATTCCGTAGAGCTTTTGTGCAACCTCTACCTGAACAAGTGCATTTTCATCATAACTGCGATTGTTTTCAGCAATTTCAGATAAATAACGGATTCTTTTTGGCGGAATAATATATATTTTTTCACTCTTTTCGTCCTCGCTGTGAAAGGTGGAATTCAGGGAAGAATTCGTTTTTTCATGAACCTTGTCCATTATTTTTCTATAAAGGGTATTCATTCCCGGATCATTGAACTGTGAAGCTATAGTTCCGTAAACCGGAAGTTTTTCCACATCATCATGCCATAATCCGTGATTGCGCTGATATTGTTTCTTAACATCCCTCAAGGCATCCAAAGCACCCCGTTTGTCAAATTTATTGATGGATACCAGATCGGCAAAATCGAGCATGTCTATTTTTTCCAATTGAGTGGCAGCACCAAACTCGGGCGTCATTACATATAAGGATGCATCACAATGTTCAATGATCTCGGTATCAGACTGTCCAATTCCAGAGGTTTCCAAAATAATAAGATCATATTCTGCCGCCTTTAAAACCTCAACGGCTTCAGCGACATATTTAGACAGCGCAAGATTGGATTGGCGCGTAGCCAAAGACCGCATATAAACCCGTGGACTATTGATGGAATTCATGCGAATTCTGTCGCCCAATAAAGCTCCCCCTGTTTTTCGTTTGGAAGGATCTACAGAGACAATCCCGATGGTTTTATCAGGGAAGTCTATTAAAAACCTTCTCACCAATTCGTCTACCAGCGAAGATTTTCCGGAGCCGCCGGTTCCTGTAATACCAAGTACCGGAGTCCTATTCTTTGGAACTTCTATTTCGCTGAAGCTTTCCTGAAACTCCTCATGTCTGTTTTCGGCTAAGGAGATCAAACGGGCGATTGTATTTACATCCTTCTGTTTTAGAAGTTTTTGTGCGTCTTTTTTATTTTTTAAAGCTGGGGTGGGAGTATCCGCAGTTTTCACCAGATCGTTGATCATTCCCTGTAATCCCAAGCCCCTTCCATCATCGGGAGAATAAATACGGGTGATGCCGTAATCCATCAATTCCTGGATCTCATCCGGAAGAATTACACCGCCTCCACCACCGAAAACTTTAATATGCTCTGCTCCCTTTTCCTTCAACAAATCATACATATACTTAAAATACTCATTGTGTCCTCCCTGATAAGAGGTCATTGCAATGGCATTTGCATCTTCCTGAATTGCACAGTTTACCACTTCTTCCACGCTGCGGTCATGACCTAAATGAATAACTTCCACTCCGGTAGACTGGATAATGCGGCGCATGATATTTATTGCGGCATCATGCCCGTCAAAAAGAGAGGCTGCGGTTACTATTCTTATTGTATTTTTGGGCTTATAAGGAGCTTGTATTTCCATTTCTTAAAATAAATTTTGTGGCTGCAATTTACGAATTTCACAACCAACTTTCCGAATTCAACAACTTTTTAAAAATTTCATCAAAATAAAAAAATCCTTTTACACAGATTAGGATTTCTTTGCTGAAAAAATTATATCTTATTCTCTTATGCTGAAGAAACCGGAAGCCTGTATAAAAATGGTTTAATCCATAATTTTTTTATCAATATCTTTGAAAAAACTTTGAAAATGAAAAAAATACTTCTTTTCACCATTCTCCCCTTTTTTATGGGTTGTGCCGAATTACAGAATATTGCAAACCAGATGCCCAATGGCGGTTACGGAATTACAAATACTGAAATAGCAAGTGGACTTCAACAAGCCCTGAATTTTGGAATAGACAAGCAGGTTACTAAACTGACTGTAGAAGACGGTTTTTTTAATAATGAATTAGTGCGAATTAACCTTCCTCCGGAGTTGCAAAAAGTGGACAAAACTTTGCGGGATATTGGAATGAGTGCCCTTGCCGATGAAGGTTTGAAGGTTTTAAACCGCGCAGCAGAAGATGCCGTGAAAGAAGCTACCCCTATTTTCATCAATGCGGTTCGGGATATAACATTTACCGATGCCCGAAATATTTTATTGGGAAACAATACTGCCGCCACTACGTATCTAAATCAGAAAACCGAAACTCAATTGTACGCGAAATTCAACCCTGTTATTTCAAATTCATTGAACCGGGTAGGCGCCACAAAAGTTTGGGCTAACATTATTGACAGGTATAACTCACTGCCACTTACCTCAAAAGTGAATCCCGATTTAACCGATTATGTGACCAATAAAGCCCTGGATGGAGTATTTACAATGATTTCGATTGAGGAACAACAAATTAGGACCAATCTTGCAGCGAGAACAACAAGCTTGCTTCAAAGGGTTTTTGCGTTGCAGGATTAACAATTTTAACGGGGTAATTCAATACTTTGGCATAATTTACATTTCCTTTAACCTCAGCTTAATACATTTTAATAAATGTAACTTTTACTTTTGCCGTCTAAAGTGAAGATGATGTTTGGAAAACTATTATATCGAAATGAAGAGGAACG
>JBDNHN010000366.1:0-3345 GCA_041688725.1 Gillisia sp. | reverse complement strand
GAATAATATTTGGATTGGGTGATGGTAGAATACCTAATCATGATTATAAGCAGGATCGCCACAAAAATCAAACTGATAGTATTTTCCTTTGATGTTTGGTGTTTAAAAAACTCGAGCAATACAAAAATGAAAATTAATACCAGGCCCACAATCCTGGTTCCCCGCACATCAAACTTCTGGGGAATTGTTCCCAATTGAACAATATCAAACTGCAAATCCCTTATCTCAAATGGCAGAATAAGTGCCAAAACAAGGAAAAAACGTTGTAAAAACACCATGATAACATCCCATTTCCAAAGACTGAATTGATCTGCCAATGGCAACAAAACAGTAACCCCGGCCCAGACAAAGGCGATCACGAAAATTTTTAATCCGGTTAAACCCCTAAGATTTGTATTATTTCCAAACAAAGGCAATGCATATAAAAGTGTAAAAAAACCCAATATTACAGAAAAAAGTAAAACCGAAAAAGATTGATGAAAAGTTAAATAAACCAACCCTGCAAAGGCGATAAAAGAAAAAATTTGAATTTGCCGCAAATTTTTTGCCAGGCTTAAATGATAGAGTTTTGCAATTCCCGCATATTTTACAAAATTATACCCAGTGATAGTTGCAAAAAAAATAAACAGAAGAAGCATGTGGTTTCTGGGAATATCAAATTCCTGAATCGTAATATCCGTTAAGCAAACCACTGCCAGCGCAACATGAAAACTTGCGTTTATATAAAAACTAAATATATTTTTAAAAACTTGCATTGCTTTGATTTATTTCCCCAACAACCTCTTAAACACCCCTTTTAAATCTCCACATACCTAAGCTTTTAAATAGCAAAATTTAAGTTTAAAATATGTAATTTTGCAGCGCAAAACAAAACTATAATTTAATGAGAACCGATTCCTTTGCACATAGACATATTGGGCCTAAAGAAAGTGACCTTTCAGAAATGCTTTCTACCGTGGGTGTCAATAATTTAGAACAGTTAATTTACGAAACAATTCCAGATGATATCAGGTTAAAAAATCCATTAAATCTTCCTCCAGCCCTTAGTGAAAATGTATATGCCGAGCATATAGGTGAATTAGCCGCCAAAAATAAGGTTTTTAAAACTTATATTGGCTTAGGTTACCATCAGGCTATTATGCCTGCGGTAATTCAGCGTAATATTTTGGAAAACCCGGGATGGTACACTGCCTACACTCCTTATCAGGCAGAAGTATCGCAAGGAAGACTGGAAGCTCTGTTAAATTTCCAAACCATGGTGAGTGATCTTACCGGGATGGAAATTGCCAATTCTTCGCTCTTAGATGAATCTACCTCAGCAGCAGAAGCGATGGCCCTTTTATTTGCCGTAAGAGCGCGCGATCAGAAGAAGAATGAAATAAACAGGTTTTTTGTTTCTGAAGAAGTACTACCACAAACCATTTCTTTACTGAAAACCCGTGCAATTCCGTTGGGAATTGAATTGACCATTGGAGATCATACCAAATTTGATTTTTCAAAAACTTATTTTGGAGCAATTATTCAATACCCAGGAAAAACAGGACAGATTTTTAACTATACCGATTTTGTTTCAAATTGTAAAGCTTCAGAAATAAAAGTAGTTGCCGCTGCAGATCTTTTAAGTTTAGTAAAATTACAGGCCCCGGGAGAACTGGGAGTAGATGTAGTAGTTGGAACCACGCAACGCTTTGGGATTCCTTTAGGTTACGGTGGCCCACACGCTGCTTATTTTGCCACTAGAGCTGAATACAAGCGCAGTCTTCCCGGAAGAATTATTGGTATTACCAAAGATTTGGATGGCAACCGTGCTTTAAGGATGGCATTGCAAACACGGGAACAACATATTAAACGCGACAAAGCAACTTCAAATATTTGTACCGCACAGGTATTACTTGCTGTTATGGCTGGAATGTACGCTGTATATCACGGTCCTAAAGGACTTTATTATATTGCTGATACAGTTCACCGCTCCGCCGTGACTCTTGCTAAACAACTGGAAGTGCTAGGGTTTAAACAATTGAATTCCTCTTATTTTGACACTTTAAAAATCAGTGCAAATGCTTCGGTTGTAAAAGATCTGTCAGAAAAAAATAATATCAATTTCTATTATCCTGATGCTGATACAGTAGTGATCTCATTGAATGAGTCTACGACTGTTTCAGATTTAAATAAAATAACCTCCATTTTTTCTGAGGTTGCCAGCAAAAAGCTCGATGCAATTGAAAATCTGGAAGAAGGCAACGCAATTCCGGAAGAAATTAAAAGGAAAAAAGAATTTTTAACCCATGAGGTCTTTAATTCCTATCATTCCGAAACGGAATTGATGCGTTATATTAAGAAACTGGAACGTAAAGATTTATCCCTGAACCACTCTATGATCGCCCTAGGATCCTGCACCATGAAGCTGAATGCCGCTTCGGAAATGCTACCTTTAAGCAATCCGCAGTGGGGCAACATTCATCCCTTTGTTCCTGTGGAACAAGCAGAGGGCTACCAAATTGTCCTAAAACGTTTGGAAGATCAGCTCACAGAAATTACAGGATTTTCCGGCACCTCACTTCAACCTAATTCAGGGGCACAGGGAGAATACGCTGGTTTGTTGGTAATTAAGGCTTACCACGAATCAAGAGGAGAATCACATCGAAATATTTGTCTGATCCCTTCATCAGCTCACGGCACAAATCCCGCTTCGGCAGTTATGGCCGGAATGAAAGTGGTTGTGACTAAATCTACAAAAGAAGGAAATATAGATTTGGAAGATCTAAGGGAAAAAGCACTCAAACACAAGGATAATTTGGCTGCACTTATGGTCACTTATCCTTCTACTCATGGGGTTTTTGAATCGGCTATCTGCGAGATAACCCAGATAATCCACGAAAATGGCGGACAGGTATATATGGACGGAGCTAATATGAATGCCCAGGTTGGTTTGACCAATCCCGGAACAATTGGCGCCGATGTTTGCCACCTTAACCTGCACAAAACCTTTGCCATTCCTCACGGTGGTGGTGGACCCGGTGTAGGGCCTATATGTGTTGCAAAACAATTACTGCCATTTTTACCCGGAAATCCCGTTATTAAAACAGGAGGAGAAAAAGCAATTAGCGCTATTTCATCAGCGCCATGGGGTTCTGCTTTGGTTTGTATAATATCTTATGGTTACATTACCATGTTGGGTGGCAAAGGTTTACAAAAAGCAACCGAATATGCTATTTTAAACGCCAACTATATCAAAGAACGCTTAAAAAACGATTATCAAACTTTGTTTTCCGGAGAACGAGGAAGGGCTGCTCATGAAATTATTGTAGATTGCCGTCCTTTTAAAAGTAATGGAATTGAAGTGGG
>JBDNHN010000365.1:0-3631 GCA_041688725.1 Gillisia sp. | reverse complement strand
TGTTCCGGTTTATGCCTGGAAAGGATTGACAGAGGAAGAATTTAACTGGTGTATTGAACAAACATTATTCTTTGGGGAAGATCGCAAACCTTTAAATATGATCCTTGATGATGGTGGAGATCTAACCAATATGGTTTTGGATAAATATCCTGAAATTGCCAAAGGCGTTAAAGGACTTTCAGAAGAAACTACCACAGGTGTTCATCGCTTATACGAACGGGTGAAAAATGGAACCTTAACCATGCCGGCCATGAATGTGAACGATTCTGTTACCAAATCCAAATTTGACAATAAATATGGCTGTCGTGAAAGTGCAGTTGATGCTATAAGACGGGCTACCGATTTGATGTTAGCCGGAAAAAGGGTTGTGGTTTGTGGATATGGCGATGTGGGTAAAGGAACGGCTGCTTCTTTCAAAGGAGCCGGATCTATTGTTACCGTTACCGAAATTGACCCAATTTGCGCATTGCAGGGCGCTATGGACGGATTTGAAGTAAAACGACTTGAAACTGTAGTTCCTACTGCCGATATCGTTATTACTACTACCGGAAATAAGGGTATTGTTCGCAGTGATCATTTTGAAGCCATGAAAGACAAAACCATCGTTTGTAATATTGGGCATTTTGACAATGAAATTGACATCGCCTGGTTAAATAATAATTGGGGCAAAACAAAAGATACTATTAAACCTCAGGTAGATAAATACACCATCAATGGGAAAGATATTATCCTGCTTGCTGAAGGCAGACTGGTTAACCTTGGTTGTGCCACGGGTCATCCCAGTTTTGTGATGAGTAATTCATTTACCAATCAAACCCTGGCTCAAATAGAACTTTGGAAAAATTCAGATAAATATGAAAATGACGTTTATATGCTTCCGAAGCATTTAGATGAAAAAGTAGCCAAACTTCACCTAGAGAAAATAGGAGTTGAATTGACCGAATTATCCCAAGAACAAGCCGAATATATTGGAGTTACCGTTGAAGGCCCATATAAGCCGGAGTATTACAGGTACTAGAGGTGCCATTGGAACAATAAACAAAAAAGCCCTTTTCTAGAAATAGAAAAGGGCTTTTTTTAATTACTTTATTCTTCACCAAGATTAATGTACAGATCCAATTCCGGCACTTGATTACTGTTAAGATTCCATTAATCTTTTAAAATCCGAATAATAATTTAAAAAAGATATCTTTTTAGATTATTATTAACATTTATTCTAATATATTTTTAATATTTGTTGGAAGCATAATACTAGAATCCTATATAAATGAAAATTTTCCCAAAAGAGATCATTGAAAATTCAGCGGAAGTTTTCAATTTAAGTACACCACCTCTAGCAAGATAATTTAGCAACCCATAGCTTGAAGGAACTTTTAATTTTTTTACGTAATCCAAAAGAGAGAATTCAGAAACAGGAAACATATTCCAATTTCGGAATAATTAAAAAATTTATTCTTTTTTGTTTATTTATTTCTCTTCTTTTTGGATTATTAATATTTCTAATAAATCAGTTTAATAATAGTATCTATGAACTATTAAATAGTGAAAGAGAATCTAAAAACGGAATCTTAGGGATGTTCTATTTGATAATTCTTTATCCAATAATAGAAGAGTTAGGATTCCGATTAGCATTAAAAATTAGAAAAGATTTTTTATCTATTTCTTTAGGCGTTCAATTAACATACCTGTGCTTGATATTTGATGGTTTTACACTTAGTATAATTGAAATTTTATTGTTAATTCCTTTATTTACAATCTCATTTCTCTTTATTATAAATGAAAGAACTCTAAATTTTCTAAAAAATAATTATAGACTTTACTTTTATTTCAATATTTTGTTTTTTGCGGCATTGCATATCTTTAATTATAGCTTCAATAATTATTCAGACTATATTTTTATCCCTATATTAATTCTTCCACCTTTGCTAATAGGGAGTTACATTAGTTTTATTAGAATAAAATCAGGATTTTTTTTAGGTCTTGTGCTCCATATTCTCTATAATTTTTTAACAATCATTCCGGACCTGTTAAAATATCTATTTTACATAGTAAATCCTAGCAACTAAATTTATCTCCGGCAAGATCTCTTCTATATAATACTTTAACCCCCAATAAATTCGGAGTGATGTTTTAAATTTCAAATAACACCTTTGAAATATGAAATACAAGAGATGTAGCTTAACGGAGAAGTTAGAATACTAGCATCCTTAGAAGAAATTGGAATTATTGAAACCCGTAGGATTCGATAAAAAAGGTAGATATCATGAATTATGTCAACGACAAATGCCCGGTTAGATTAGTTTATTAAACCAATAATTTGAGTCTACTAATAACAAAAAAACCCTTTCTGTTTCCAGAAAGGGTTTTTTTAATGATATAAAAAAATCAACTAAGCTTCAAACGGTTCAATAGAAATGTAAGATTTGTTGTTTTTCTTTTTGGTGAATTTTACAAGGCCGTCAACTTTAGCATGTAAAGTATGGTCTTTTCCTCCATACACATTCTCTCCTGGATTATGTGTATAACCTCTTTGTCTAACGATGATATTTCCTGCGATGGCAGCTTGTCCTCCAAATATCTTAACACCTAAGCGTTTTGATTCAGATTCCCTACCGTTCTTGGAACTACCAACTCCTTTTTTGTGAGCCATGGCTTTTAGTTTTTCTAATTAGTATTCTTATTTTTTCTTAAGCAATTCTTTAGCTTGCTTTACCCATTCATCAGATTCAATCTTTTCACGGGTAATACCATCAATAGCAGAAAGTTCTTCTCTATCGGCAGCTTTTAACTTGCTAATTTGCTCATAAGTATAAATACCTATTTCATTCAATTTAGTTTCGTAAGCAGGTCCAATTCCGTTGATCTCTTTTAGATCATCAGCATCAGCTTTAGCAGCGGTACCAATACTATGAAGAAGTTTATCAAGATTAATCTCAACATTTCCTTCTACACGGTGCTCAGCACGAGTTACTAAATTTTCACTTACTTCAACTTCTTTTTTTGCTTTTGCCTTAGGAGCAGCTTTTGGAGCTTCTTTCTTTGGTTCAGCTTTAGCAGAAGTAGATTTCTTTCCACCTGTAAGTGTAATTCCTACAATCGAAATTTCAGTTAAGGACTGACGGTGACCATTTTTCACACGGTATCCTTTTCTTCTTTTCTTTTTAAAGACAATAACTTTGTCTCCTTTAACGTGCCTGGTGATTTTAGCATCTACCAATGCTCCGTCTATAGCTGGGGCGCCTAAAGTAATATTGTCACCATCACTAGAAAGAAGTACTTTATCGAAAGAAACACTGTCTCCTTCTTCTCCTGATAAGCGGTGAACAAATACTTTCTGGTCTTTTGCAACCTTAAATTGCTGCCCTGCTATCTCTACAATTGCGTACATAGCGTATTTATTAGTTAATTATTTTAAAATAAACCACTTGAGATTTTTCCTCAAGCGGGTGCAAATATACTTCTAAATAATTAATTCACAAAGTCTTTGGTTGTTTTCTGGAACCGGATTTATTTCTTTTTTTGAGGTTCCAGGAATCCTTCAACAATTGCATAAAAGTAAGGGTTAAAACTAAAGTAGTGGCAAATCCCATAACAGCGACGGCAAAAATTATCATTCCTGTGCTGGTGCTAT
>JBDNHN010000364.1:0-2566 GCA_041688725.1 Gillisia sp. | reverse complement strand
GCCCAAAGTAACAAGCTCAAATTAAATTTTGACGAAACTGGAGAAACCTATGTAAAAGCTTCTGTGAGAATGCAATTATGGACAAGATACTTTGACACTAACCCGGGAACAACAATAAACGGTGAAAATGTGGATAATGTGTTTGACGTATCTGTTAGAAGGTTGAGAATGGGGGTTTCTGCACAGTTAACCCCAAAACTATATGTGTACTCTTTATTTGGAGGAAATAATATTAATTCGAAATCAGAAAAGGATTTTCAGTTTGAAGTACTCGATTTATATGCCGAGTACGAATTTGCCAAAGAATTTGCTTTAGGTTTAGGTGAATCGGGCTGGGAAGGATTGAGCAGATGGAACGTGAGAAGCAGTAAATCCTTAATGGCGGTTGATGCGCCTTTATTTAATTTGTTAACCGTCAATAAAAATGATGATGGGGCCAGAGGTTTGGGAATTTGGGCAAAAGGACAATTAGGAAAATTTGATTATATACTTTCAATAAAAAATCCTGTCGAATTTGGTGTTACGGCTCAAGAAGGAACAGTGGATTATGCACTCAATAAACCACGAAAAAGAGTATCTGGCTATGTTAAATACGAATTTTTAGATAACGAAAGCAACAAATCACCATATAGTGGTGGTGCAGGTACATACGTTGGAACAAAAAACATATTTAACTTAGGTGCAGGATTTATGCATCAGACTAAAATGACATCACAAATTGTAAACGATGAGGAGAAATTTTATGATTTTAATAACTGGGCAGTAGATCTGTTTTATGATGCGTCATTGAATGAAGAAAAAGGGACTGCCATCACATCTTATTTGGGTTTTTTCAGCACCGATTTCGGGCCGGATTACATCAGAAATGTAGGGGCTAATGATGTAACATCCGGCGGCACCTCTTTTAATGGAAGCGGGAACGATTTTCCAATGATGGGAACCGGTAATACGGCCTTCTTCCAATTCGGATATTTGTTGCCAAAAACTAAAAACAATCTGCAGTTACAACCAAACATTGCGGTTCAGTATTCCGATTTTGATGTGCTTGATGACGCAATGGTGGTCTATGACTTAGGTATAAACTGTTATTTTAAAGGGCATAGCAACAAACTGTCCCTTGGTTACCAAAACAGGCCGGTTTTTCAAAACATAAACGATCAATTAAAAGTAGATGAACGCAAAGGAATGTTTGTGTTACAATATCAAATAGAGATCAATTAGATACCTGATTTAAACAGGATGGATAGATTCGAAAATTTAATCTTTCAATTTACTTAAGAGTTGAAAGATTAAATTTCCGTTTTTATCCATTTTATACTGAAAAATCGATCTTCCCATAATATGCCCATCTTCATATTCGGCTAAAATTAGGTAATCATTAATGAATGAAACCGATGTAAAATTCATCGTACCTCCTAAAACCGCTTTCTTCGGGATCAATTCAGATTTTTCCCTAAGTTTTTCAAGAAGAAACTCTTCCGGTTCGGGAATGCTGTCAAAATAGGAGGAAAAATCTTTAGTGAGGTAATTCTTTTTCATCAACTGATCACTCAGGGTGTCCATAGCGCGTTGAAATTCCAGGATTTCGGTTTTAAGTGAATCTATTTCAACAACGCGCTGTTTTTCTTCAGAAGATTTTCCGCAGGAACCCAGCATTATAAGCAAACTAAAGACAAGAATTTGTTTCATTTTTCAGCAAAAATCAGAAAGGTTTATAATTCCCCTATCACCAAATAAGTCATATAACCAAGATAAAACAAAAGCAGGATTGTAGCCTGCCAGCGCTCTAATATTTTTTCTTTTCCTATGAACATTGCTAAAAACAAGAAAATGGTACCACCGCCCAAAATATATAGATCTATATTAAAATTGGGATCGAATCCTATGGGTTTCAAAACAGAAGAAACACCCAGAATTAAGAATATATTAAAAATATTGGAGCCTATAATGTTCCCTACGGCAATATCGGCATTCTTCTTAAGCGCAGCAACCAAAGATGTGGCGAGTTCGGGCAGGGAAGTTCCGGCGGCAACCACGGTCAACCCGATGATTTTTTCGCTAATTCCGAAGAGTTGAGCGAGTTCAACCGCGTTATTCACCACTAAATGACCACCATAAACAAGTCCTCCCAGCCCGGCAATTATATAGATCCCAATCTTTAAATTTGAAAGATGAGGGACCTTGATCTCGGTTTTTGTTGGATCAGATTTTAACTGTTTGTAAACATACAAGAGGAATAATCCGAAAAGTACCAGTAATATAAGTCCGTCCATCCTGCCTAAGATTGAAGTTCCGGAACCAAATAAAAAGCTGTCATTTACTAGGAAAATCAGGACGACAACCGCAAAAAATGAAATTGGGATCTCCTTCCAGGTGGTTGTGGATTGTACGGCTAAAGGGGTAATTAAACCTGTAATCCCCAGGATTATGAACAGGTTGAAATTGTTGCTTCCAAGCACATTTCCAAATACGATGTCCTGATGATCCTGAACCGCCGCGAAGGTGTTTACAACGAGTTCAGGGGCCGAAGTTCCAAAGGCCACAACGGTAAGACCAATGGCAAGAT
>JBDNHN010000363.1:0-3613 GCA_041688725.1 Gillisia sp. | reverse complement strand
GAAAACATTTCCATGGCCTGTCATGTGAATAAAGGGATATTGAAAAATATCGGTGCTTCCCGGAGTTACTGTTTCGGGTTTTGAATTTATTGAGGTTTGTATATTTTTATTGCAAAATTTTATCAGGTTGGGAAGGGAAGTGGGATTTGCATACCAATCGCCACCACCCTGATATTTTAAAAGAGCAATTTCCTGAGCATTAAGATAGTGCCCTGCGGAGATGATAAAAAGTAAAACAAGTATTTTTTGGATCATTTGATTATTGGATTTCCAGAGACCCGGAATTTTTTAAATTTCCTTAAATCTAGAATAACCGAAAGATAAGAAATTATTTGCAGGCTAAAAATAGTTGTGTAAAAGATGCCTCTAAGACTCAAAGTAGTACTATAAAAGCATTTTTACTTTGTTCAAAATTTTATAAACTCCAAAGTTCATTAATCTTCGTTTGCGAGGGCCGCGGTATGACAAGCTACTATTGCAGCGGTTTCGGTCCTTAGCCGACTGTTGCCCAAACTTACTGGGATCCATCCGTTTTTAAGCGCCAATTGGATTTCTTTTTTAGAAAAATCACCTTCGGGACCTATTAATATGGTAGCTCTTTTACCGGGTTTCAACTGGCTTTTTAAGGATCTTTTTTCTTTTCCATCTTCGCAATGGGCTATATACTTATTGCCTTCAAGAGGGCTTTTAATGAATTCTGAAACATTTACGGGAATATTCAATTTCGGGATAGACATATGCAGGGATTGTTTCATCGCGGTATGTAAAACCCTTTCAAAACGGTTCAGTTTCACCACTTTTCTTTCGCTGTGATCGCAAATTACAGGAGTAATTTCCTGCACTCCAATTTCAGTAACTTTTTCCAAAAACAATTCATATCTGTCATTCATTTTAGTAGGTGCAACAGCTAAATGCAAATAGTAGGGGTGTTCTGCTTCGGTTTTAACCCGAATTACTTTTGCAACGCATTGTTGAGGAGTTATCAGGATGAGTTCTGTTTCAAACAGGAAACCCTTCCCATTAGTAACATTCAGAAACTCGCCTTCTTTTTTCCGAAGGACTTTTACAATGTGCTTGCTTTCATCTCGTGGAAAGACAATTTGCTGATCGTTTTCTGAAATATCAGGGTGATAGAATAATTGCATGGAATTTAAATTTTATAACGGGCTTGCGCTGTAATAGAGAGGTTGGCAAAATCCCCCTTCAAATATTTATAATATCCCACAATTCCTATCATAGCAGCATTATCTGTGGTATATTCAAATTTTGGAACGTAAGTTTTCCAGCCGTACTTTTTTTCTGCTTCTTTCAAAGTCTTTCTAATCCCACTGTTTGCGGAAACACCGCCACCAATGGCTATTTGATTTATCCCGGTTTGTTTTACCGCAATTTTTAGTTTGTCCATTAAAATCTCAACGATGGTATACTGTATGGAGGCACAAATATCGTCCCTGTTTTCTTCAATAAATTTTGGATTTTCTTTGACTTGTTTTTGAATAAAGTATAAAACAGCCGTTTTTAATCCGCTAAAACTAAAGTCCAGGCCGGCAACTTTAGGTTTGGTAAATTTAAAAGCTTTGGGATTTCCGCTTTGCGCGTATTTGTCTATTAATGGTCCGCCGGGATAGGGCATTCCCAAAATTTTAGCGCTTTTATCAAAAGCTTCGCCCACGGCATCATCAATTGCCTGGCCAAGCACCTCCATTTCAAAATGATCTGTAACTTTAACAATTTGGGTATGCCCGCCACTTATGGTCAATGCCAGAAAAGGGAATTCGGGTTTTGAAAAATTTTCTTCATCTATAAAATGCGCCAAAATATGAGCCTGCATGTGGTTCACCTCAATCAGAGGCACGTTTAAACCCATTGCTAAAGATTTCGCAAAAGAAGTTCCCACCAACAAAGAACCCATAAGTCCGGGTCCTCTTGTAAAAGCGATTGCATTTATGTCTTTTTTGTCGATATTTGCTTGGGCAATAGCCTGGTGAATTACCGGAACAATATTTTGCTGGTGTGCCCTGGAAGCAAGTTCAGGAACAACACCGCCATATTTTTGATGGATGTCTTGTGTGGCAACAACATTCGACAATAATTTGTCGTTAAGCAAAACCGCGGCAGCAGTGTCATCACAGGAAGATTCTATTGCTAAAATATAAATGTTTTTGGAAGTCATTAAATAAGCTTAGGCATATTAATTGTTAATATTATTTACAAAGTTAAAATTTAAAAGCATATCAAAAAATTCTTAAAAATACTATTTAAAACAGTGGTCGCGCTGTTATTGTTTTTGGTGCTTTTATTGATTTTGTTTTCCATCCCTGCCATCCAAACCTCGGTTGCAAAAAGGTTGACAAATTCCATTCAAGAGCGCTCTGATATTGACATCTCTGTGGGGAAGGTCAGTCTTTCCTATTTTGGAAGGATAAAATTAAATGAAGTCATGGTGAAAGATCACCATCAGGATACCTTATTGCATATTGACGAACTGCGAACTTCCATTTCGAGTTTGACCAATCTTATTGCCAACAACCCAACTATGGGAAGTACCACTGCAGAAGGTTTCACCTTAAAAATGAAGCGATATGCCGGGGAAAATTCTGATAATTTAAGTATTTTATTAGAAAAACTTAAAACAGAACCCACCGGAGAACCAAAGCCGTTTTTCCTTGGAGTAAATTATATATTTATTTCAAACGGTTATTACAGCTATGTAGATGAAAACCTTGAATCGCCTGAAATTATTGTTTTGAATAAGCTGGATCTTCAGGCTGAAAATTTGAAGGTGATTGAAGATAGTTTTACAGTTGAGATCAATTCCATGCAAGCGGAAGAAGGCAGAGGCATCAAAATAAAAGATTTTAACACCAAGTTTTTCTACAGTCCTACCAATATGAATGCCAAGGGTCTGGAATTGGAAACAGATTACTCAAAAGTAGCTGCGGATATTGATCTCAATTATACCATCGCCGATTTTTCCGATTTTATAAATAAGGTTAAAATAGACGCCACTTTTAAAAATTCACGATTCTCCACCAATGATCTGAAACTTTTCTACAATGCCTTTGGAGAGAATGAAAAATTAAACATCTCTACCAATTTCACCGGAACCTTGAACGATTTTAAACTTGAAGATCTGCAGGTAAACGGAATGGACCGAAGCAAAATTAATGGAACGGCAAAGGTTGAAGGAGCTTTTTCTGAGGGGATGAAAAATTTCAAACTCACCGGGGATTTTAAGGAATTAGCGTCAAATTATTACGATCTTATCCACTTACTTCCTACTATTTTACGCGGCAAATTACCGGTAACCCTTCGGGAATTTGGCAATTTGCAGCTTCAGGGAACTACTGTACTTACTAAAACCTCCCTTGATGCCAATGTGTTTATTGCTACTCAACTGGGAAGCGCTAAAGCAGATATTATTTTAAGAAATACAGACAATTCTGCAATTACCGCCTATAAAGGGAATCTTGTTTTTAATGATTTCAATATTGGAAAATTATTGGATAATAAAGATCTAGGAAAAACGAGTTTTAACCTCAATGTGGATGGAAAAGGTTTTACTGCCGAAAGCCTGAATACACAAGTACGGGGAAGAATTTCAAAAATTAAT
>JBDNHN010000362.1:0-2653 GCA_041688725.1 Gillisia sp. | reverse complement strand
TGAAGGATAAACTTTTCCATTTTGGGAGGTAAAAGTTTCAACAATATCATATTTTATAATATTCCAGCCTTTATTAAGTTTCAGGTTCATTTTAAGGATATCGTCATACATTTCTTCCCCATTTCCGGTATAGGTTGGATTTGTGCAAATCCCGTTTATACTTGCGGGTTTTTCAGTAAAAACCCATTTTAAATAATATCCTTTGGAAACATTGTCTTCACCATAGGAAAAAAGCCATTGGGCTATTTCAGGAGTGCTAACAGCATATAGGATTCCGAAATCCGCCTGTCCGCCTTTATCTGTAAGACTTAGTTCGGGTAGTCCTGCCAAAAGGGTTTCTCCAAAGTCTATGGTAATCTTATCTTCCCCGATGCAGCTAAATGTAGAAGACACGGTATTATGTTGAATTTCCCAATCTTTCGGAGCTTTTCCTGCCGCCTTTTTTGCCATTAAATTAACGGTATTAATATAGTCTACATCTAAGGTAATAAGGATGTCTCCCTGAGAATTAATAGTTCCCAACTGGCTTTTTTCCCCGCTAAGCATATCGTAGAATGTTATTAAGCCGTCCCCGTTGGACCAATTTTTAACGGTGCCTTCCAATGAGTTTTGTGCCGAAGCAGAATAGCAGATTAGCCAACTAAACAGAATGGCTGAAAGTAAATAATGTAAATTTTTCATCTCATTTTATCTTTAAGCAGGAAAATGTACGGTTAAATAAGCTGTGAAAATTACACGCTGTTTTTTAAATTTCCTATACAGGTTTTTCCCCATGTTTTGGACAAAAGGGATCAAATATTTAACCTGGCACGACTTTAAATCTTGTGGTTCACTTTTTAACTGCCTGAATTTTAAAGAGAAGTAAGGCTTTTCTAAAAGTTTTAAGTAAACTTAAAAAGCAACAAAAATTTTCTGATTCTTTGTACTTTTGTGGCATAAAAGACAATTGGTCTTGATCTTTAATTTTGTTACAATGGAAGACTCAAAGTTTCACAAAAAAATAATTTAACTTTACTTAAACGTCTATTTCAGAGTGTTTAATTAATGAGAGATCAGAAAAGGGCATGTTTTTATTAAATGATTTTTTATATAAAAGACTGTAGGTGAGATTTTACAGAATTATTTTTAATACTGACTTAGAAATTTTCAGGATGCTTTTTTTTTGATATAAAGTTACGACCAAAGGCTTTCTGGGAAGTCCCAAAGAAGTTCAATATTGTACTTAAGGATGGTTTATATCCCTCGTGTTTTGGGTGCTTTTGTGGCGATAACAACATTAGATGGAGTTTGGTCAAATAAAGCACTAATACAGAAAGTTGCTCTAATTTTTTTACTTTCCTCTAAAATTGAATTTTATTTTTTGAAGGATTCTGCAACTTTTTCCAATTCCATGTACCAGTCTTCTCCAAATTTGCGGATAAGCGCATTTTTGACGAATTTATAAATGGGAACCTGAAGTTCCTTACCAAGAGAGCAGGCGTCATCGCAAATATGCCAATGGTGATAGTTTACGGCAGAAAATTCAGAATAATCCTGAACCCTTACCGGATATAATTCACAGGAAACGGGTTTCTTCCAGGAAATCACGCCTGCAGCGTTGGCCTGTTCTATCCCGCAAAGCGCGATCCCTTTTTTGTCAAAAGTAACGTAGGCGCAATTGCTGCCATTTACAAGCGGGGTTTCCAGCTCTCCGTCTTCGCCGGTAATGGATGTCCCCTGACGGGCAATAGCTTCAATTCCCTCAGGGCTTAAATAAGGTTTAATCCTTGGATAGATATCTTTCAGGATCTCAGTTTCTGCTAAATCCAGGGGCGCTCCCGCGTCACCATCTACGCAACAGGCGCCCTTACAAGCTGAAATGTTGCACACAAAATCCTTTTGGATAATATCTTCAGAAACGATTGTTTTACCTATTTGAAACATGGCGCAAAGGTATTTAATTAACTTAATTATAAACTACAATTTGTCTTCTTATTAAGATAGGAAGTTTTACCAAAATTTAAGGGTTAAAACATCTGGGTTTCCGGTTTAAAAATTTTACTTTTGCCGTTATTTTAATGCACATTGATATGTTGAAATTAGATTTTAGGGAAATTGCCACTGCAAGTATGATATTATTTGCGGTAATTGATATTATTGGAAGCATTCCAATAGTTATTGATCTGAAGGCAAAAGTAGGCAGGATACAAAGTGAAAAAGCATCCATTGTTGCCGGATTACTGATGATTATGTTTTTATTTTTGGGAAAGGAAATTTTAAACCTGATTGGGATAGATGTAAACTCCTTTGCAGTTGCAGGTTCATTGATCCTGTTTTTTCTCGCCCTGGAGATGATCATGGGGATTACCTTTTATAAAGATGAGGAACCGGCAACAGCAGCGGTGGTGCCATTGGCATTTCCGTTAATAGCAGGAGCTGGTACCATGACGACATTATTGTCCCTAAGGGCAGAATATGAGGCCATTAATATTATTGTGGCTATTGTTATCAACATTGTATTCGTTTTTATAGTATTGAAATCTTCTGGGAAAATCGAGAGATTTCTTGGAAAACAGGGAATAAATGTGATACGAAAAATATTCGGTGTTATTTTATTGGCAATCGCGGTAAAATTGTTTGCCTCTAATATTCAGAGCTTATTTAAATGATAATG
>JBDNHN010000361.1:0-2564 GCA_041688725.1 Gillisia sp. | reverse complement strand
GATGTTGGTCAAAACAGCAACCTTATTAAATCGAAAATTAACATCAAGGCCTATGCTCTGGGATTTAGGATTAAACAACTCAATTATTCCGTGAGTGAAAAATTAAGCAGTAACGGTTTATTGTCCTTTCAGAAATTTACTGAAGAAGATGGCAGTTATTTTACAATGACCTATAAATAAAGAAAAATGAAAAATTATGATACCCTTTCCGAAGCCATAAACGATCTCCAACAAAGAGGATATACCTACGATTTCAACTTGAAGCCCGAATGCTTGGAATGTGCTTCGTTGAAAATTGAGCTCCAGCCTGAAGATTTTAAGGTAGATGAGACATATCGCTTTGAAGGAATGAGCAGTACCGATGATAATAGCATTCTATATGCCATTTCATCTAAAAATGGAATTAAGGGTCTTCTGGTAGATGCTTACGGGGTATATGCTGAAAATATTTCAGAAGCAATGAGAAAAAAATTGAGATAAATCTTAAACAATACTATAATGGAGAATCACGAAGATCACAAAGACGAAGAAATGGATCACTCTAAAATGGGACATTCTGATCATGGAGGTAATGCACCTATGGGAAAGGCAGGCCATGATCATCATAAGATGATGATTGCAGACTTCAAGAAACGGTTTTGGGTAACCCTAGTCCTAACTGTCCCAATACTATACTTTTCGCCAATGATTCAGGAATTTTTTGGTTATGAATTTTTGCTTCCCGGTAATTCCTATATTCTTTTTGCATTGTCCTCTATTGTGTATTTCTATGGTGGTTGGCCATTTTTAAAAGGATTTTGGTCTGAAATAAAAAAAGGCGCTCCGGGAATGATGACTCTTATTTCTATGGCAATTACAGTAGCCTATTTCTATAGTTCTGCTACCGTTTTTGGTTTAAAAGGAGTTGACTTTTTCTGGGAACTGGCTACATTAATCGCCATTATGCTCGTTGGGCACTGGATTGAAATGAAGAGTGTCCTTGGTGCATCAAAAGCATTGCAACTTTTAGTAAGTATGATGCCAGCTGAAGCACATCGAGTAAAAGGTGATACAATTGAAGATATTTCACTCGAAGATCTATTGAAAGATGATGTGATATTAGTAAAACCGGGAGAGAAAGTTCCTGCTGACGGAATAATCGTCGAAGGCTCCAGTTACTTGAACGAGTCGATGCTAACTGGAGAATCCAAACCTGTAAAAAAAGATACAAATGATAAAGTAATTGGTGGTTCGGTAAATGGGAATAGTACTTTAAGGGTAAAGGTTGAACATACAGGAAAAGACAGTTATCTCAACAAGGTCATTACAATGGTTGAGGAAGCGCAGAAAACCAAGTCCAAAATGCAAAATCTTTCGGACAGGGCGGCAAAATGGCTAACCTATATTGCTTTGGCCATTGGTTTTGGAACATTAGCGGTTTGGCTCATATTAGGATTTCCTTTTGTATATGCGTTGGAAAGAATGGTAACGGTAATGGTTATTGCCTGCCCACACGCCTTAGGGCTTGCTATTCCTTTAGTTGTGGCAATATCCACGGCAGTTTCTGCTCAAAACGGATTACTGATTCGCAACAGGACGGCATTTGAAGAATCAAGAAAAATCTCTGTTTTACTTTTTGATAAAACAGGGACATTAACCAAAGGAGATTTTGGAGTTACCCGTGTGGAATCTGTTGATAAAAAATACACCTCTGAGGAAGTTTTAAGACTTGCAAGTGCTTTGGAACAAAGCTCGGAACATCCTATTGCTGTTGGAATTGTTAAAAAGGTAAAAGAAGATAATATTACCATCCCGAAACCTGAAAATTTCAACGCAATTACGGGTAAAGGTGTGGAAGCAGATGTTGAAGATAAAAAAGTGAAAGTGGTAAGCCCTGGCTATTTAAGGGATGAAAAAATAGACATTCCAGAAGATGCCTATAGCGATGCTGCAGAAACAGTTGTTTTTGTGTTGATTGATGGAGAATTAACAGGATACATTGCTCTTGCCGATGAAATAAGACCAGAATCTGCTGAAGCAATAAAAGTGTTCAAAAAAAATAACATCAAAGTCTTAATGGCAACGGGTGATAACGAGAAAACAGCGAAAGCCGTTAGCGACAAATTGGGGTTGGATGGACATTACTCCGAAGTACTCCCACATCAAAAAGTGGAAATAGTAAAAGAATTACAAAGTAAAAATGAATTTGTTGCGATGACCGGAGATGGCGTAAATGATGCTCCGGCTTTGGCTCAGGCAAATGTAGGAATCGCGGTGGGCTCTGGAACCGACGTAGCTGCGGAAACCGCAGACATTCTTTTTGTTAATAGTAATCCACAAGATATAGCCAACTTGATTTTGTTCGGCAAGGCTACCTACAACAAAATGATCCAGAACCTTATTTGGGCGACGGGGTATAACGTAGTTGCCATTCCATTGGCTGCCGGGGTACTTTATTCTTCCGGTTTTGTGTTAGGACCAGCTTTTGGTGCGGTGCTTATGAGTCTGAGCACGGTGATTGTTGCCGTAAATGCACAATTATTAAAAAGAAAATTAGGCAAAAAATAATGAGTGACAAAGGATTG
>JBDNHN010000360.1:0-4506 GCA_041688725.1 Gillisia sp. | reverse complement strand
ATTGTTGACCAAAATATCGACATTCCGAAATTCTCTGGGCAAACTTTCAATTTGTTTAAAAACTTCGGTTTTATCGCGAATATCAAAACACAAAGTAGTAACGGAAACCAGTTTGGACAATTCGGTTTTAAGCTCGTCAAGCGCGTCCTGCCTTCTTCCGCATAAAATTAAATCAAATTTTTTAGAGGCAAAAGCCCGGGCTGTGGCTTTTCCAATTCCGCTGCTGGCGCCTGTTATTAATGCTACTTTTTTCATAAATGTTAAAATTAAATTTTAAAAAAGATTTTAAGGTATAAAAAGTATTGCAAGTAAGCGACTTATCCCCTATTAAACCTTGTATAAGACTTGTTAAAAATAGTTAATTGGGAATTTATTTGAAATGAAACATAATATCCGGCGTTTTACTGTCCAAACTCAAATTAATTTTAAACTTAAATCTAATTAACTATGAATTTAAAGAAACTGAAAATGAAGAAATTTGCAGGCCTTTTGTTGGCTTTTGTTGCGGTAACAATGTTTATAAGCTGTAGCGACGATGATTCCACAAGTGATCAAAACGCAAGAGTTAAAATTAGCATGACCGATGCCCCCGGAGATTACGAAAAAGTTTTTGTTGATGTAATAGATGTAAAGATCAAAGCCGATGCATCGGATGAGGATGAAGGTTGGGTAGGTCTTGCCGGAGTTCAAGCAGGAAGATACGATCTATTAAGCTTGACAGGTGGAATAACTCAATTACTTGCAACCGCTGAAGTTGCACCAGGAATGTTAGGACAGATCAGATTGCTATTAGGAACGGAGAATACAATTGTTCTTAATGGTACAACTGAGGAGATCCCATTAAGCACCCCAAGTGCAGAACAATCGGGATTGAAACTTAAGGTAAATCAAGAACTTGAAGCCGGTATGGAATATGAATATCTGTTGGATTTTGATGTAGATAAGTCTATAGTAAGAGCGGGGGAAAGTGGTCAATATATTTTGAAACCTGTAATCCGTTTGGCAGCTGTTGAAGGATCCGCAACAATTTCAGGAGAAGTACAGCCTTCAGATTTCCAGAGTGTTGTTAAAGTTCAAAATGCCGCTAATACTATTACTGCATACACAGGTCAAGATGGAAAATTCTCTCTTAACGGAGTTCCTGTAGGTACCTACAAGTTTACTGTTACCCCTGAAGCGTCTTCTGGTTACAAAAATTATGAAGTAAACAACGTAGTGGTAACATCTGGTGAGAAAAAAGAAATGGAACCAATCTTTCTATTAGAAATTGGAAGTGAATAATAAATTCCTGTAATTCTAATAAATATAAAG
This sequence comes from Gillisia sp., assembly GCA_041688725.1. GTDB lineage: Bacteria > Bacteroidota > Bacteroidia > Flavobacteriales > Flavobacteriaceae > Gillisia. The sequence continues at coordinate 3,195 of JBDNHN010000360.1, read as the reverse complement.
GCTGCCTAAAAAAGGCAGTCTTTTTTTTGTTTTTGAATCATTTTGGTTCAATAATTGCGAATTTGCATCGTTCCTAATTTGTGAATATCTTCACATTATTAAAATGTAAACTTATGATAGAGAATAATGCTTCAATAGATATTTCAAGCCTTAATGAAAAAATAGAAAGGGAAAGTGCTTTTGTAGACTTGCTTACTGCCGAAATAAATAAGGTGATCATAGGTCAAAAAGATATGGTGGAGCGTTTGTTAATAGGACTTCTTGGGCAGGGACATATCTTGCTTGAAGGTGTTCCGGGATTGGCAAAAACCCTGGCGATAAATACCCTTTCACAAGCCGTTCACGGTAGTTTCAGTAGGATCCAGTTTACCCCGGACCTTTTGCCGGCCGATGTTACGGGTACTATGATCTACAATATGAAACTGAACGATTTCAGTATTAAAAAGGGGCCTATTTTCGCAAATTTCATCCTTGCCGATGAAATAAACAGAGCTCCCGCAAAAGTGCAGTCTGCTTTACTGGAGGCCATGCAGGAACGGCAAGTGACAATTGGTGACGAAACTTTTATTCTGGACCGGCCTTTTCTGGTAATGGCAACCCAAAATCCGGTGGAACAGGAAGGAACTTATCCTTTGCCGGAAGCCCAGGTTGATAGGTTTATGCTAAAAACCGTCATCAAATATCCTAAAATGGCCGAGGAACAACTTATTGTTCGCGCAAATTTAAAAGGAGGTTTTGAGAAGGTAAATCCGGTAGTGAGTTTGGAACAAATCGCCAGAGCACAGGCTGCTGTTCGGGAGGTTTATATGGATGAAAAAATAGAAAAATATATTCTGGATATCGTATTTGCAACCAGAACTCCGGAAAAATATAATTTGGAAGAATTAAAGCCCCTTATCAATTTTGGAGCTTCACCGCGGGGAAGCATAAATTTGGCAATGGCAGCAAAATGTTATGCGTTTATTAAAAGAAGGGGGTATGTTGTTCCTGAAGATGTCAGGGCAATAGTATTTGATGTATTACGACACAGGATAGGAATATCTTATGAAGCTGAAGCAGAAAATGTCACTTCCGAAGATATCATCAGCAAAATTATAAATGAAATAGAAGTGCCTTAAGAAAGCCTCCTTAATCCCCCCCCAAGGGGAACTTTAAAATTATATTTTCAACCAAAAAAATTGACTCTTCTGTTTCCATTGGAAACTTATCGGAAGATGGCTAAAAATGGATACGAAGGAATTACTTAAAAAAGTCCGAAAAATTGAGATCAAGACCAAACGCCTGAGCAATCACGTGTTTGGGGGAGAGTACCATTCTACCTTTAAAGGTAGGGGAATGATCTTTAGCGAGGTCAGAAGTTATCAGTTCGGGGACGATGTGAGGAGTATAGACTGGAATGTAACCGCACGGTATCATGAGCCTTTTATCAAGGTTTTTGAAGAAGAACGCGAGTTGACCATGATGTTGGTTGTAGATATTTCGGCATCAGAATTATTTGGAACCCAAAATCAATTTAAAAAGGAAATTATTACTGAAATTGCCGCCACTCTGGCGTTTTCGGCTTCCCAAAACAACGATAAAATAGGGCTGTTGCTTTTTTCAGACCAGATGGAGTTATTTATTCCGCCTAAAAAAGGCAGATTTCATGTGTTGCGTATTATCCGGGAACTTCTTGAATTTGAACCAAAAGGCAAAAAAACCGATCTGGCAGAAGCTTTAAAGTATGTAACCAGCATTATTAAGAAAAAGGCCATCATTTTTCTATTGTCAGATTTTATTGCCGATGATTATCAGCAAACTTTAAAGATTATAAGCAACAAACATGATGTTACGGGAATTAGGATATATGACGCGAGGGAGGAAAAGATTCCCAATTTAGGGATGGTACAAATGTCAGACAGGGAAACCGATGAATTGGTAATGGTAAATACCGGTTCAAAATCTGTGAGACTCGCCTATGGCGCCTATTTTAAAGATCGGGAAAATTATTTCAGGGAAAGTTTTTCAAAAAGCGGCGCCGGGATTTTGAGCACACGGGTTGACGAAAGTTATGTCAAAAAATTGTTGGGATATTTTAAAAGAAGAGGTTAAGAATTAAAAATGACAAAAAAACATTCAACATTTTATAAAATTATTTTTCAACCTGAAGCCTTTGCAGTCATATTCAACTTTGGATGTGAAAAAATAAGTCCCCATAGATCATTCTTATTTTTCCTTTTTGCAATAACTTCATTTTTTGGATTTTCTCAGAATCCGGCTATTTCTGCGAGTATAGATTCCGCTCAAATTAAAATTGGCGAACAAATCATTTATAGTATTTCGGTGGAAACTGACTCTACCAATCTTGTGGTTTTTCCGGAAGGTCAGACCTTTAACCCGATGGAAGTCGTGGAATCACTCAAAACCGATACTTCAAGAGTTCAAAACAGGTTTAAACTGTTAAAGCAATATGCGCTTACCCAATTCGATTCCGGAAGTTATACCATTCCACAACAGAAAATACTTATTGACGACACTCCTTTTTTAACCGATTCAATAAAGGTGGAAGTCGCAACGGTTGTGGTTGATACAACCAAACAAAAAATGTATTCTATAAAACCTGCAATGGAGGTGCCATCAGCATTTGAAATTCCGAATTGGTTTTGGTGGTTACTTTCGGGTCTAGGTATAATTGGTCTGGGTTATTATTTCTTCAGAAGAAAAAAGAAAAAACAAGAAGCAGAAAAACAACTGCCACCTTATGAAAGGGCATTGTTTGAATTACAACAGCTGGACAAATCCCAATTACTGGAAAACCGCCAGACAAAGGAATATTATTCAAAATTAACCGAAGCTGTAAGGCGATATCTGGAGGATGAGATAAGTCTTCGGGCAATGGAGAGCACGACTTCTGAGCTTATCAATTATCTGGAAATTAAGATGGAGGCCGGGAAATTGAAATTGAGCCGGGAAACCATAGATGAACTGAAAACCATTTTGCAGCGTGCAGATCTAGCGAAATTTGCCAATTCCAGACCGGATATAATTACAGCCAAAGCAGATCGATCAAAAATTGAACACGTAATAACCGATACAAAAGCAGCGATCCCTGAGCCTACAGAGGAGGAACGGTTAAAAGATGAGGCCTACAGGAAAGCACAGTTAAAACGCAGAAAACGAAAACGTATAATTATTGGAGTTGCGGGCGCGATCCTT
>JBDNHN010000359.1:0-2841 GCA_041688725.1 Gillisia sp. | reverse complement strand
GACTTAATAAGCTGGAGCGAAGAAATAGCAGGAATTGGGCGTGAAACCCAGAAAAGTTTCTTGTTGTATTGCCTGGATTTCTTCAGGCAGGCATTATTGATGAATTACAATGCGAAGAACCTTGTTTATATACAGCCAAAATCGGCCGGTTTCCAGTTGGATAAATTTGCGCCGTATATTCACGGGGCGAATATAGAGGATATCTCTAAAGAAATAGAAGATGCTATTTTTCATATTGAGCGAAATGGAAATGCCAAAATTATACTTACAGATCTATCTATTAAATTAACCCGGCTGCTACATAAAAAGGTGGCATAATACAAATTATTTTTTATGGAAAACACACAATCCTATATTACCGAAATTTTAATCCTATTATTTATTCTCATAACATTTTTACAATCCGGATTTGATAAAATAACAGATTGGAAAGGAAATATTGGATGGTTATCCGGTCACTTTTCAAAGACCTTTTTAGCCCAACAGGTACCTTTAATGGTCGCCGTAATTCTAATTTTGGAAGTAATAACCGGGATTTTAGCAATTATTGGTATTGTTCAATTAATTGCCGGGGGAGAAACTTTAATAGCACTTTACGCCTGTGTATTGGCTGCCATCGTCTTGCTAATGCTGTTATTTGGTCAACGCGTGGCAAAGGATTACGTGGGAGCTTTTACCATTACAGGTTATTTCGTGGTAGCGATCTTGGGAGTTTATATCTTATCTTAAACAAAAAAATCGCAGTAGGCTCACAGTAAGATGTTTTAATACATCATATTCTGTAAACCTGCTGCGACAATAAATTAAACTTCTTTAGATTGAAATATAAAGAAATTTATTTTTTCTCCTCTTTTTTCACTTCTATTTTCTCTTCGATACCTGCATTCAATTTTCCCAAAATTTCTTCTGTAATATCCAATCCTTCTTTTGCGTACATAATGTTCGCAGATTCGTTAGATCCAAAAATATAAGTATAGTTGTTTTTCTTTCCGTAATCTTTCACGTAATCCTTCACTTTTGTAACTATCGAGTCAATTACAGCATCGCTTTCCTGACGCAACTGATTTCCCATAGTTTGTTGTTGTTTCTGAATTGCTTGTTGCTTTTGCATTAAACCAGCTTCAGTTTCCTTTCTTGCAGCTGCCGACATTCCTGCCATTTTATCTTGATAAACCTTTACTTCAGCTTGGAAACTTTGAGCAAGTGAATCCAATTGGACCTTAACTTGTTCAGATTTTGAAGCGAACTCCTGTTCAACATCTTTCATTTCCTTGTATTCCTGAATTAGTTTGGTGGTATCCACATAAGCTGTTTTTTGTTCATTACAACTTGTTAGACCGGCTGCAACCAAAACAACCATAATTAATTTTTTCATGTTTTTAAATTTTATTTGGCGTAAAAGTAACAAAGTAGGCGTGTAAAAAAATATTTTTTCAAGGTTTTTATTAGAATAGCTAAAACCTATTCTATATTAAATAATTATAACTGAATCTTATAAAAAATGAATTGATTAAACGCTGTTTAACAGATTTAAATTCAAAAGAAGGCTTTGTGCCTGTTTAACGAGTTATGCCTCGTTTAAAACCGATTTAAATGCGTTTTAGTCGGTTTTTCTGAAGAAATATGCAATAGAAGAGTATTCGGAATTGAACTTTGCTTTTAAATTTGATTTATAGCCGATATATCCGGCTTTAAAAAAATTGGCACTTCCTGTTTTATATTTTTCAGAAAGTAGGCTGACATAATAGGAATCAAAAATAAGGGGCTTGGAATCTATGAGTTTAAATCCTGTTCCGGAAAAAAGATGTTTAAAACTGTTTTGGGAAAAATGCGACAAATGACGAGGCACATCATATGCTGCCCAAAATTCTCTATAATATTTCGCATCATAACTTTGAAAATTAGGCACGGCAATAATTAAAAGTCCGTCTTTCTTCAGCAATTGTTCCAGCTCAATTATTTGGGTTTTTATGTCATATACATGTTCAAACACATGCCAAAGGCTAATTACATCAAATTTTTCAGATTTAAAATGGCTTGAATTTTCGGCTAATTTAATTCCCTTTTCAAAAGCGAGCTTCCTGGCTTTTTCATCGGGTTCAATTCCATTTACCTTCCACCCTCTTTTTTCGGCTTCAAATAAAAATTCTCCGGTGCCCGCTCCAATATCTAACAGCCTTCCTTTTTCGGGATATTTTTTTTCTATCCACTTCAGTTTTTTAAGAAGCATGAATTTTTTAACCTGCTGATAAATTTTATCGGTAAAGGATTTTTTGGAATCGGTATGGGAAATATAAGCTTCGCTCTTGTAATATTCGGGCAGGATTTCAAGATCTGGCTTTGGGGAAGTAACCAACATTTCCTTTTCGGAATTAAATATCAGTTCAAATTTTTCTCCCGAAACCGTATGGTCCTTGCAGATCAAATAAACCGATTCGTCCAATTGTTTTGTCAAAGCCTTCACTGCTGATATTTGTGAATTAAATAAATTTAATAGTTGTACAAAACTTGAAATGGTTTTTAAATCATACCTTTTCAAGTTTTGTTTTTATCTGCAAAAATCCACGAGATCTGTGGGCAATTTTTTTAAGGTTTCGTTAATTTCAAATGTTTCTGAAATTGATTGCCCTATTCCATTTGTTATTTCTATTCTAAAAATAACCATTTAAATCAATTCAAAAAATCGTAAAATAAACGGATTGTTCCACGTGAAACATTTTATCTTCCCATATAAACCAACAGCACCGAAACATCACTTGGACTCACTCCGCTTATACGTGAAGCCTGGGAAACGGTTACGGGTTTAATTTTATTTAATTTTTCCCTGGCCTCAAAGGACAT
>JBDNHN010000358.1:0-2614 GCA_041688725.1 Gillisia sp. | reverse complement strand
GACACCGAAAATTTTCTGATAGACCTGGATTTCCTTGGAATAAAAAACGTGCTGGCACTTCGTGGGGATGCGGTTAAGAGTGAAACTTATTTTAGACCCGAACCCAATGGAAACTGTTTTGCAAATAATCTGGTACAACAATCAACCGATATGAATAAGGGAATATATCTGGATCCCGTATTGGAAAACAGTCACAAAACCGATTTTTGCGTGGGAGTGGCGGGTTATCCCGAAAAACATATGGAGGCCCCCAGTCTGGAGAAGGATATTGAACGTCTAAGGGCAAAAGTCGCTGCCGGTGCAGAATATGTAGTTACTCAGATGTTTTTTAACAACAGTAAATTTTTCGAGTTCGTAGATAAATGTAGAGAACAGGGCATCAACGTTCCAATAATTCCCGGATTAAAGCCAATTGCCACAAAATCGCAGCTCACCGTGCTTCCACATCGTTTTCATGTGGATCTGCCAGAAGGGCTTATTTCTGAAGTTGAAAAATGCAAAGACAACAGCGAGGTGCGCCAGGTAGGAGTAGAATGGTGCATTGCACAAAGCAAGGAGTTAATTGCTGCCGGGGTTCCGGTTTTGCATTATTATTCAATGGGAAAAAGTTCCAATATTCAGAAAATAGCTGCAGCCATTTTTTAAATTATTGGGTTACATTTGTAGCCTATGAAGAAAATTATTCTCTGCCTTTTTCTTTTATCCTCTGCGATTTCCTTTTCCCAAAACGAGATCAAAAAACAGTACACCTTTGACGCCAATTATTTTTACGGAACTGTTTTAGAACACAGTCCGGATCTGGCCCATCTTATTACCGGTCACCCCACCGGAGTAATCCTTGGATTTAACCAAAAAACCTTTGGCTTTAAGAACTGGGAAAGAGGATATAATTATCCGGACCTGGGTCTTTCGTTTATTTATCAGGATATGGGAAATCCCCATCTGGGAGAGAATTATGGCTTATATGCCCACTTGAATTTCTATATTCTCAAGCGGAATTTAATGGTTAGAATGGGAAGTGGACTGGCTTATGCCACAAATCCGTACCATCCGGAGGATAATTACTTTAATAAAGCCTACGGTACCCACATTTTGATATCTCCTTTTATAATGGCTAATTATAAGAAGGAAAATATTTTTAAAGGATTCGGGTTTCAGGGCGGGATTTCATTGATTCATTATTCCAATGCCGATTTTAAATCTCCCAATAACAGTACAAATACCTTCGCATTCAATTTTGGCTTGAATTATATGATGGACCAGGAAAGTTTACCTGAATTTATTCCGAAGGAACAAGGTGAAAAATATACGGAACCAGTTCATTTTAATTTTGCGCTTCGCGGCGGGGTGAATACCATGGGGATAATTGGTTCAAAACAATTTCCTTTTTTGACAGTTTCAGCCATCGCCGATAAGGTTGTAAGCCGAAAGAGTACCCTGCAGGCCGGTACTGAACTGTTTTTGTCCAAAGCATTGGAAGAGCGTATTTATTACCAGTCTGTGGCATTTCCCACCGGTGAAACCAAAGGTGATGAGGACTCAAAAAGAGTTGGAATTTTTATAGGTCACCAGCTCACTTTCAATAAATTGTCGCTAATCACACAACTGGGATATTATGTGTATTTTCCCTACGAACATTATGTAGACAGGTTGTACAATCGGGTAGGTTTTCAATATGAAATCAGCAAAAATTTATGGGGTTCAGTAACGATTCGCTCACATTATGCCAATGCTGAAGCTGCTGAATTTTCTATTGGATACAGATTGTAAAACTCGACAGTTAGGCATTAAAAATTTATATCACCCACGAAGAGCTGCGGGCAATTTCCCAAGGTATTTTCTATAATTTATGTTACTATAAAAGTTGTTGTTGTTTCTAAATTATTCTAAAACGGAACCATATAAAATGAAAAAAGTATTCTTCTTAATTTTAATAGGTTTATCAGGGATTGGTTGCGATACTGAAAATGTCCCCGATTGTTTCAAAACTGAAGGAGCCATTGTTACCGAAGAATTTGCAGTATCGCCTTTTGAGGAAATCATTGTTTACGAACAGGTGAAGTTGTTTATTGAACAGGGAGCAGAATATAAAGTAGTTGTTGAAACCGGAAAGAATTTAATTGATGAAGTTTCGGTGAAAGTGGAAAATAACCGACTGAGCATCAGAAACGCCAATTCCTGTAACTTGTTTCGGGATTATGAGATCACAAGGGTTTTTGTAACAACTCCAACATTAAATTGGCTGCAAAACAGCAGTGGAAGCGCCATAGAAAGCATTGGGATGCTGAAATTCGACAATCTTTGGCTGCGTTCCTTTAACCAGGAAAAGGATCCCGCGATCCATACCGATGGAGATTTTATCCTAAATCTCAATGTTGAGAATTTGCGAATTACAAACGATAATATTTCCAACTATTTCCTTACTGGGAAAGTTGAAAATTTTGACGTGTTTTTCGCAGCCGGTGATGGTCGATTGGAGGCAGCAGATCTAATTGTGCAGGATTATGATATATTCCATCGCGGCACCAATAAAATGATCCTGAATCCTATTCAATCCATCAAAGGTGAAATAAGAAGCAGCGGAAACGTAATTGCCAAAAATCGTCCGCCAATT
>JBDNHN010000357.1:0-3175 GCA_041688725.1 Gillisia sp. | reverse complement strand
AATATCCTTAATGTCGTATTCAGCTTGTTTTTCTTTAGCTTTTTTTAATTCTTTTTTGAGATAATCAATCTCAGAAATTATTTTCTGTTCTCTTTTTAAATGAAGCCCTTTTAAGTTTTCTTTCTTCTTGAATAGTTCATTAAGGGCATTGTTTTCCTGGGAAAAACTAGAAGATAATAATGGCTTTTGTTTGTCTATAAAATCCATTCTGCTGGCTAAGTCATAGGATAGATCTTTCTTTTCTTTTTTAAGGTAATTGAATACTCTATATTTATCAATAATCTTATCAGCTTGATTGCGGACAACAATCTGTCCTTTTTTGTTTTCCTTAAACCATATTTTAATATCGTTAATTTGGGTTTCAAAATCCCGCAAATGATTTTTTGAATAGTTTTCTAAGTCTATGGTAAACTCGTCTTCATTTAAAGAGTTTATGATGGTGTCTTTAATGAATTTAGCTTCTAAATTTGAATTTAGAAATACGTTTTGAATAGTCCTAGGTATATTTTGATATTGCTTGCTTTCAATTAAAGCGTACTTTCTATATTCGGGTTTTAGACTTTTATTATCTCCATAAATTATTTTACGGAAATCCTCATAGCTTGAGATTATCGATGAATAATAAATTTCTTTCCCGAAAGCATTTCTAATCTTATCCCAATTTTCAAAGGCCCTGTTGTTTTTATCGACAAATAATTCTCTTTTGTACTCAGAATTAAAAAACCGAAATGCAACTTTTCCATTTATTCTGTAAGCTAATACACAGAATGGAATGTTGTCTTTTACAATTTCATAAATAATGTATGAGTTCTGGTATTCAAAGTAATAATCGTCAAAACCTTTTTTTTCTCTTGGAATTCCAAGTTTGGTTTTATTGGCATTGTAAAAAAACAAAATGGCTCGAAGTAGGGTGCTTTTTCCTACTCCTTGCGTACCAATCAAATGTACATTTCCGTCTAATTCAATTTCGGTATATTTTACAGATGCACTATTTATAAAAACTATTTTATTCAGGTATCTCATTTTCTATTTCTTCTGGAATATTAATGGTGTTTATAATGTTTTTTAAATAATTGAATGAAGTGAGTACTTTATAGGTTTCTGAGATTTCACTTTCCATCGTGATGAAATTGTCGTTTTTTAATTTTTCAATTATTTTTTTAATCCTATCTGAATAGTTCTTTTTATCAGCACCAATTTTTTTAAGATTATCTAGTTTGGTCTGTAAATCGGCATTATTTTTTAATTGATTTACAATATCTGAGGGTGTAAACCTAAAACCAACATCAAAAGAAGAATCAAAGGTTTTAAAAAAATCTAATATGTCAATCCAATTAAATGCCTTTTCTAGTTTTCTGTCGAGGTCTACATTTTTCTCAGATCGACTAAAGTAAAAATATTCATTGCCTTGTTCCAAGATGTAATTAATCTGAAAAAAATATTCATATAAATCTTCGAAGGTATCGTCATCTTCTAAAACCTTATAAAGGGTTTGAATTTGTTCGTCTGGACTATTGGAGCAAATAAATTGTCCTCTGCGAAGCACGTCAAATATTTCTGAGGTATATTTTGATATCATAAGTTCTACTTTGGATATACCATGGCGTATTCAATACCATTGGTTATTTGGAAATCATCTTCAATTATTAAAACTTCATCATATTGCGAAATGATTTGACAAAATATTGTTACTCGCTCACTAAAATCAACATTTTTGAAAAAATCATAATTCATAATAAAATTAAAAAGATTATCACTAGTAGCGATAAAACGATTTCGAAGTTCTTCTAAATTTATCATTACTTCTTCTTCAACACTATTTTCAAGGTATTCATCAGAAATTCTATCTGCAAGTTTTGGTTTAAAGAGTTTTCTGTCTTTATGGTTTTTTGCAATTCTTTTAATCGCCTCAAATGCTTTTTCATTTTCTCTAAGAAAATCTATGGATAAATTTAATGGCTCACTTATCCTAGTTTCAAAAACCACTTGATTTTTATTGGCCATTATTTGCTTAACATCCGTTTCTGCTTCAATAGTAAAATGGTCTTTTAAATACTTTAATTTTCGTAGTTTTTCTAAGAATTTTCCTTGTTGCTTTATTTGATTGAGATAATCAATAATTTGCTTTTCTATTTCAATCAAATTATTTGAACATACTCTCATTTGATCTTTTAACTCTATAATAATTCGATTTAATTCTTCATCTAAAGCAGTTTTAAAGAAAGTTAGTTCTTCTTCATTAATAAGTAATCTTGTTTGCTTGATGAGATTTGCAACTAATGTTCTTTTCTTATCGAGATTTTCTAGCTTTAGTTGTTTATTTTTGTAGTTAGATTCATTTTTAAAAGTATTCTCAATGTTTCGTCTTAAATCAACTACACTTCTAAGTGTAATAATCCCAGTTTTTCTGAAAGTCTTTTTTATAGATCGTAAGTAACTATACTTTCTATTTTCATTGTTTTCGTTTAAGAAATAGTCAATGTTTTCTCTAATATTTTTGATGTTTTCATCAATATATGACAAGTTAATTTCCTCATTAACATCTAGTACCTGCTCAAAGAATTCTAAAAATTGGTCGTCAAGCTCTATGAGTCCTCCATTTTCCCTTATTACAGATCTTTGCATTAGAAAATCGATGCGGTTTTCGTCATAATCAACCAATTCTAAAGCATAACTCATTTTATAATCTAGAGTTTTCCTTTTGCTAAACATTTCAGAAATTAGTTTTTCCTCCCTTTTCAGAGCGGAAAGCAATTCCTTTATGTCGTTAAACGTATTCATCTTTATGTTTTGTGGGTTGGCATTGAGCGTTTGGGAAAAATAAATGTACTGTTTGCGCGTTGGCGTTTCAGTTTGAAGCTAACATGTTATATCCAGAGCAATGTAATCTTTTATCCCAAATTATTGCGGGGAAAACAGTATGTTTTTGTTATTTCATCAATTGACAACTTCAACTTTATAGAACCAAAATTTTCGTTACTCAAGTTTAGGCCTACCAATAAATTGTATGACTTTGAAAACGAAATAAGCAACTTGAACCATTAGCAGATAGCGGGGCATACAAAGTGGGACAAGTCCACTTAATTGTGAATGGAGAGGGCTGTGACCTCAACAAAAAAAAGGCTTTACAAGGCAGAGCAAAAAGAAAAACTAGTACTCAGGCAATTAAAACTTT
>JBDNHN010000356.1:0-1936 GCA_041688725.1 Gillisia sp. | reverse complement strand
CCTTAGGCCATTGGAATTCTTCATAAATTTCAGCAGTGCAATAAATCAAAATATCACGCTGGGTGAACCAAATGTGATAGAAAAGTTCGTAAAAAGAATACGGCAAATTATTGGGCCGTTCTCCCAATTTTTCAAATTTCATCTCCTTCAGCAGTACATCTACCGTGATAAAGGCTTCCCCGCCTTTCAGATGCCTTGCTAATTGATCTCTGAATTCAACAGGTTCCTTCATCACTAAACCCTTCCTTTTAATGCATTAAACGCCCACGACATCACAAAAAACCCAATGCCCACGGTAGAAAATCCAATAGCGTAATCGCGGTATTTAAGCACTCCCAGCAAGACCAGCGCAATTCCTATTAATAGCAAAAAAAACGAGGCCCAGGCAAATATGCTGTTTTTATTTAATCTCATATTTATGTTCTTTTTTTATGGCGAATGCACCGGGCTTTCCGCCGGTTTCACTTCAAGGAAATGGCGTTGCAATCCCTTGCGCTTGATTTTTGACAAATATCGAATTTTTTATTGATTTAATTCCGGTCTATAATTATCTCGATTTTGTATTTTAGCCAAGATACAAAAGCCTGCGAAAAACCACTTGGTTATTCTGAGCGATATTTATAAAAAAAAGTTAATAATTAAAGGCAACCAATAAAATAGTAAGTATGGATATTAACTTCAATAAAAATGAAGATCATAACAAACTTTTACTCTCTTCGCTCAAACATAAATTCGCAAAGATCCAACTTGGTGGTGGAGAAAAACGCATAGAAAAACAACATTCCCAAGGCAAAATGACGGCAAGGGAACGAATAGATTATTTGTTGGATGATGCAGACAAAGCTATTGAAATTGGGGCTTTTGCAGGGGATGAGATGTACAAGGAACACGGCGGTTGCCCAAGTGGAGGTGTGATTGTAAAAATAGGCCACGTTTCCGGAAAACAATGTATTGTCGTGGCAAACGATGCTACGGTTAAAGCCGGCGCATGGTTTCCGATCACTGCAAAAAAGAATTTACGTGCGCAGGAAATTTCCATGGAAAACAGGCTACCAATTATCTACCTGGTAGATAGTGCGGGGGTTTACCTTCCTTTGCAGGACGAGATTTTTCCTGACAAGGAACACTTCGGAAGGATATTTAGAAACAACGCCGTGATGAGCAGCATGGGGATCACACAAATCTCAGCAGTCATGGGAAGCTGCGTTGCAGGTGGAGCCTATTTGCCAATTATGAGCGATGAAGCTTTGATCGTGGAAAACACCGGCAGTATTTTCCTTGCAGGCAGTTATCTGGTAAAAGCAGCCATCGGGGAGTCGGTAGATAATGAAACTTTGGGTGGGGCAACCACACATTGTGAAATTAGCGGGGTAACCGATTATAAGGCTAAAAATGATAAGGATGCCCTAGAAACTATCAAAAATATTATCGATAAGATCGGGGATTTTGATAAGGCAGGATTTAACCGAAAAGATGCTTTAAAACCTAAGGAAAATCCGGAGGAAATATATGGGATCCTCCCCAAAAAGCGTACTGACCAGTATGATATGAGGGAAATCATCCTTCGTTTGATAGATGGATCTGAATTTGAAGAATACAAGGAAGGTTATGGTCAAACCATCATTACCGGCTATGCGCGAATAGATGGCTGGGCTGTGGGAATAGTCGCCAATCAACGCAAAATTGTCAAAACCAAAAAAGGGGAAATGCAGTTTGGAGGCGTGATCTATTCCGATTCAGCCGATAAAGCTACGCGGTTTATCGCCAATTGTAACCAAAAGAAAATTCCGTTGGTATTTTTACAGGACGTTACCGGTTTTATGGTAGGAAGTAAAAGTGAACAGGGAGGAATCATAAAAGACGGGGCAAAAATGGTTAGCGCGGTAAGCAATTCGGTAGTGCCAAAATTCACAATAATTATAGGGAATTCCTATGG
>JBDNHN010000355.1:0-10314 GCA_041688725.1 Gillisia sp. | reverse complement strand
CTTCTACAGTTTCTTCAGTAGCTTCTTCTACAGCTTCTACAGATTCTTCTACCGCATCTTCTGTTTTTTCTTCTGTAGTTTCTCTACAAGAGTAGATAGATAAAGTGAAAACTGCAGCCAATAATAATAATGATAATTTTTTCATTGTAAAATATGTTTAATTAGTTGAACAGCAAATTTAAACTAATTTTTAAATTTGCAATGAACTCTTTTCATTTTAATAGGTTTAATGGACTTTTAGTGAATATTTCTGGTGGAATCTCAATCTTTTTTCTGATTTGGCAACATCGATTGATTAGTTTTATGTTTTTAATTCTTTCTTTTCTTCCAGGTTTTTCATTTTTTCTATCCTGTGACCGGTTGCCGGGTTTTCTTCAGAAAACCGTGGATCGGTGATGTAAGCTTCTTTTCTCATTTTGCTGATTTCAATACTCAAAAAATCAAATTCTTCTGTCACTTTTCCAAAGAGGGCATACACCCCAAGCCCCCTAAACCTATATTTTTCTGCTACCGGCGGAAATAGGACAGTGTCAAAAAAACGACCGTACTTATCTGTAAATGTCGCGAAATTCATGCGTTGTCCCTTGGCAGTCCGGGTGTTTTTAACGGTTACCAGATAGCCGTAGATCAGGATATTTTTGTTGAGAAAGTCTTTTAGGTCTTTCTGGCCGTAAGAAGTTCTCAACTCGTCTTTTAATAATTCAAAATGACTGCAAAGCGGAAACCCCAGCAATTCAATTTGCTCAAAAGCGGCTTCCAATTGGGTGGTGTGCAAGTTCGGGAGGGTGAATTTTTTATATTTCTGAATAAAAAGCGGTAATTGATTTGGTTTTCTGGTGGTTTTCGCGAGTTTAAAATGCGCTTCCCACAGCAATTTGTACTTGTCGATTCCGGTAAATCTGAATGCATTGATCCTGATGAGAATACTTATTTGTTCTATACTGATAGTCAACCTGTTTATAAAATCTTCAAAGGATCTAAACCTGCCGTAAAAATTCCGGTTTTCTATAATGCGGTGGGCAGTACGTTGCTCCAACTCTTTTAAATGACCAAAGCCCAGGTAAATATGGTTTCCTTTTATGGTGTTATGGAAATCACCTTCATTAATACAGGGAGGTTCTATGATGGCACCGCACATTTTTGCCTCGTGCACATAGAGTTCGGGAGAGTAAAACCCGCCGCCGTTGTTAAGGGTGGCCACCATATATTCCAGCGGATAGTAGGTTTTTAAAAACAAACTCTGGTAACTTTCCACCGCATAGCTGGCCGAGTGACCTTTTGCAAAGGCATAGCCGGCAAAGCTTTTAATTTGCTCCCACACCTCAAAAATCGTTTTTTCTTCAATCTTTTTCTCCCGGCAGTTGGCTATAAATTTTTCCTCTACCTGCGCAAATTCTTCTCTGGAGCGGAATTTTCCGCTCATTCCGCGGCGCAACACATCGGCTTCTCCCAGACTGAGTCCGGCAAAATAATGTGCAACTTTTATCACATCTTCCTGATATACCATAATCCCGTAAGTGTCCGGCATAATTTTGGCCAGTTCCGGATGTGCATTGACTCTGCGTTCAGGATGGCGGTGGCGCAGGATGTATTCCCGCATCATTCCGCTTTTTGACACGCCGGGACGAATGATAGAACTGGCTGCCACCAATCCCAAATAAGTATCGGTTTGCAGTTTTTTTAGCAGCATCCGCATCCCGGGGGATTCCACGTAAAAACAGCCTATACACAGCCCTTCTTTTATAAGATTGTTTATTTTGGGATCCTGTTTAAATTTATTGATATCGTGAATGTCGAAGGCCGGGGCATCCGGTTGGTTTTGTGCGATAATATCCAGGGAATCGCGTATTTTCCCCAGGCCGCGTTGTGAAAGGATATCAAATTTGTACAAACCTACGTCTTCGGCAATAATCATATCAAATTGCACGGTGGGAAATCCCTTTGGAGGCAGGTCCAAAGCCGAGAAACAGGTGAGGGGCTTGTTTGAGATTAAAATCCCTGCGGCGTGAATGCTCAGGTAATTTGGCATTCCCTGGATCAGATTGCCGTATTTCAACACAATTTTATGTGTGTTGTCCAGATCTTTTTCGTGAATATAGCCTCCGCCTAATTTATCTATATCCTCTTTTGGTAAACCGAAAATTTTTCCCAGTTCCCTGATAACCGCCTTATATTGAAAGGTGTTGTAGCTAGCCAGCAATGCGGTGTGCTCAAATTCTTCAAAAATAAAACGCGTAATGTCTCCACGGTTGTTCCAGGAAAAATCGATATCAAAATCGGGTGGACTGGTACGAAATTCATTGATAAACCGCTCAAAATACAAATCGAGTTCAATGGGATCCACCTCGGTGATTTGCAGTAAATAGGCCACAATACTGTTTGCTCCGCTGCCTCGGCCTACATAAAAATAACCTTTCTCCCGGGCGTATTCACAAATGCGCCAATTGATTAAAAAATAAGAGACAAAATTGAGGTTTTTGATCACTTTTAATTCTGAAGTCATCCGCGCGTAAGCATTTTCTACTGTTCCGGGATAGCGAAGGGGCAGGCCTTTTTGGCACAATTCCTCCAGCAGTTTTTCGTCTTCTTCTTTGCTTCCTTTAAAGATCTGCTGATTTTGCGGTTTTCTTTCTTCTGAAAAGTCGAAGTGAATGCTGCATTGATCTAACAGGTTCTGAGTATTTTTCAGGATAAAACTGAAATCTTCAAATTTATTCTGAAGGCTTTTCAAAGGAAGCATTTGTTCATCTGTCGCTGCCTGTTCTTCCGGTGGAAGTTTGCTTAAAAGAGTGTTGTTGTCTATGGCGCGCAACAGCCGGTGAGCGTTGAAATCCCGTTTATTTCTGAAAGTAACAGGCTGCAATACCACCAGTTTTGTGGTTAATTCCCGAAGTTTTGAAAACCGGATTTTCCTCAATTCATTAGCCGAAACCCCGATAAACTCATGAGGCTGGAATTGGGTAATTTCAGAAACCATCACTTTTTCAAAGGGATAAATAACAAATGCATTTTTAAATTGTGGTGCTTTTTCGGGAAGAGGTGATTTTTTCTGAAGATGTTGGGAAAGAAACTCGTTCAATTCCCTGAAACCTTCATTGTTTTTCGCGATCCCAACAAATTGTTGTTGCGCCCCGTTCCTGAAATCTATTCCCAGTACCGGTTCTATATTATATTCCCCGGCTTTCCGAACAAAATTCAAACAGCCTGAGGTATTGTTGATATCTGTAAGCACCAATTTTTTAACATCGTTTTTCCGGGCCAGTTCCAGCAATTCAATTTCTGAAAAAGTGCCAAACCGCAGGCTGTAATATGTGTGGTTGTTGAGGTACAAAGGCTTAGTATTGAGTATTGAGATGTTGAGTGTTAATAGAGTGATTTTGTTTATGGTTTATGGTTTGTTGTTTTTTGGAATTTATTTTTTTCTTTTGTCTTATCTCTTGCTTCTTTGTTCTTATTTTTTTTATCTAAAATCTCACATCTCTATCACTGTTTCCTGTGTGCCAGCACCACCGGGGGGTCTCCGTTAAAAGGATTGACCATGCGGCCGATGGTTTTTGCTCCCAGGGAGGCTGCCCGCAGCACACTCCGGTCTCCGTAACGATTCCGGATCTTATCCATCGCGCTGTATAAATGCAGCACTTCTTCATTATCATCAAACAAATTGATCTGGTAATTCCCACCGGCCAGATGGCTGAACCGGATCCCTATTAATCGCACCAGCAACCTGCGGTTATATAATTTTTTAAACAATTCCCGGATTTGCGGGATCAGGATATGATCGGCACTGGTATATGGGATTTTAAGTTGTTTGGTGTAGGTATTGAAATCGGAATAACGGATCTTCACCGCGATGCAGGAAGTGAGTTTGTCGCCACGGCGCAGCTGGTAAGCCATATTTTCAGTCATTGCGATCAGAATCGCCTCTAATCTTTGCACATCTATGGTGTCGCGGTCAAAAGTGCGCTCGGTAGAGATCGATTTTCTTTCAGAATAGGGGATTATAGGGCTGTTGTCTATGCCCTGTGCCCTATGCCAGATAGAAGTTCCGTTGGCTCCCAGCACTTTTTGCAGCATTTCCAGCGGCATTTCTTGAATGGCCTTAATTTGACGCACGCCTAAATTCCTAAGAATTTGATAGGTTTTATCTCCCACCATCGGGATTTTTTTGACCGATAGCGGCGCTAGAAATTCCTTTTCAAATCCCGAATCGATCTTTAACTGATTGTTGGGCTTGGCTTCATTAGTGGCAATTTTTGAAACCACTTTATTCACCGAAAGACCAAAGGAAATGGGCAATCCTGTTTCCCGAATAATCCTTTTGCGCAATTCCGAAGCGTATTTATAGCAACCAAAAAACCGGTCCATCCCCGTGAGATCGGCGTAAAATTCATCAATGCTGGATTTTTCAAAGAGTGGGACATCTGCTTTGATGATATCGGTTACCTCTTTTGAATATTTGGTATAAGTGCCTGCATTTCCCCTAATTATGACAGCCTCGGGACAAAGCTGACGGGCCATTTTCATGGACATCCCGGAATGTACCCCAAAAGCACGGGTTTCATAACTGCAAGCGGCTACCACCCCGCGATCGCTGGTGCCACCCACTAATAACGGACGGTTTTGAAGGCGGGCATCTATCAGCCGTTCTACAGAAACGTAAAAGGTATCAAGATCCAGATGTAGCACTGTTTTTGTCATATCAATTTATAATTCACTCTCCATTTTCCACTCTTCTTTTTACTTTCACGTTCAAACTTTTGAATTTTAAACTTTGAATTGTTTTTTTTATTGCTAGGAATATTTACAAAATTATGGAATTATTCCATTAATAGGAAATAATCCAAACTTAAATTTGGACTTATTCCAAAAAAAGTTATATTTGTGTATGGGAACAGATATGACACTCGAGATCAGGCGATTCAAGGAAATTCGCGATGATCATAATTTTACGCAAGCGGAGTTTGCCGACCTGTTAGGTATTAAGAATTCCACTGCCGATATAGAGCGTGGTCGCACAAAACTATCGGGCAAACTGGTATCGGAATTGTTAAGGCAATTTGGGGTAAACCCCTTATGGTTATTTGGTGAGAGCAGCCAGAAATACCTTTCTGTAAACAAGGGAGATGTAAGCCCTAAAGTAGTGACCGTGAACAGTGGGGAGCAGGAAAATATCGTGCTGGTAAACCAAAAGGCCGCGGCGGGTTATCCGCAAAACGTTCAGGATGTTGGATGGTACCAGCAATTGCCGGCTTTTGATATTCCATTGCCGGAATACCGGAATGCCACTTATCGCGGTTTCCAGGTAGAAGGTGATAGCATGATGCCGAATTTACTTCCGGGGGAATGGGTGTTGGGAAAAGCCGTTCCAAGTATAGGAGAGGTAAGCAACAGTAAAATTTATGTGGCGGTGCTGTATGACTCTGTATTGGTAAAAAAGATCCAAAAGCTGGACGATCCGTATAAAATATTGCTGGTTTCAATAAATGAAGAATATGCGCCTCTGGAAGTCCTGATAAGCGATATCCAGGAACTTTGGCAGGTAAACAGTAAACTCACCTTTAGTGTGGATGCTACCTCAGAAACCGGTTTGCTAAGGCAACTTCAGCAATCCATGGACGAACTTAAAAGCGAATTTAAAACCTTTAAACAATAAAAAGATCCATCCAGGTTATGGATGGATCTTTTAAGTTTAGCCGACAGATTAAAATTATTAATCTGTCACATCTTCTACTGCATCTTCTACGTCATCGGCTGCTTTTTCAATTCCGGACTTTTCCCTGCAGGAAGTAAGCACCATACTTGTAGTGAAAGTAAGTGCCAGTAATAAAACCAGTTTTTTCATAATTTAAGGTTTAGTGAATGAAATTAAATATAGATATAATTCTGTTAAAAATTATAGAGATTAAAAAATCTACATATCATCGGTTCCACCGGTACCGGTGTTTTCTTTTACCTCATCAACACCTTCTTCTACTGCATCCCCAACATCATCGGCTGCTTTTTCAATAGCATCCCCGGTGTCGTCTGCGGCATCTTCAAGATCATCGCCCATATTGTCCATATCATCGCTCATTTCCATCTCGTGTTTTTCTTTGTTTTCTTCCCTGCAAGAGGTGAAAAAAGCAGTAAACATAAAAACGGTTGCAAGCACCAAAATTGACTTTTTCATAAATTTCGATTTTAATTAATTATTCATTTTAAAAAATGACTAGTTATCGTCACCAATTTTATCAATTTCCTGATCTATTTCCTTGTTGACTTCGTCATCTACCTTTTCAGCGGTTCTTTCTAAAATTCCCTTTCTTTCTTCCGCAGGTTCAGCTTTTTCTACGCGGACTTCCTTTATCACAGTTTCTTTTTCTGTAGTTTCCCTACAAGAGATAAGTGAAGTTGCCGTGAAAAGAAATAAAGCAGATAATAAAATAATACGTTTCATATTTAATTGATTTAGGTTTTAAAAGGTCAAAATTACTGCTAATTTAAATGGAGCGATTCTATTTTTAGAATATTTTAAGATATTTTTAAAGAAAAATTTAAATTTATGGGGTAAATTAAGATATTTTAACACAATTGTTTTTCAAATATCTTTCTACAATTCTTGTGGCGCCAGTATTGGTATTTATGAAATGTCCCGCGACCTGTCCTGTTTGTGCTCTAAAATCGTCATCGGCAAGCAGTCTTGATAAAATTTGAGTGAGTTCTTCTTTCGTGCCTACCGAATATAATCCGGCAAGTTCCTGCAATTGTTTTGCCTCCGGAAATTTATCAAAATTATTTCCTGTTACTATTGGTATCCCAAAAGTTGCCGGCTCCAGTATGTTGTGTAAACCGGTATTCCCCGCTGCCCCACCTACGTATGCAATATCAGCAGCGCTGTAAATCTTGCTTAGCAACCCGATGGTATCAATTATAAAAACCTGATAATTGGATAGGTTTTTATTTTCCTTTTCAGAATATAGGATGGATTTTTTATTCAGTCGTTCTTTGAAGCTCTTTATCTGCTCGGGTTTTATGTTATGGGGAGCAATAATAAACTTAATTTCTTTCGAAGAGCGGTTGATAAAATCTTCTAACAGAGCCTCGTCTTCCGGCCAGGTACTACCAGCCACCACACACAATTTCCTGTCTTTAAAAGCTTCTATAAAATCGAGGCTGTTGTCCTGTCCGATTTGATTTGCAACCCGGTCAAAACGGGTATCACCACTAACAGTCACATTTTGGAATCCTATGGAATTCAACAAGTCTTTTGAAATCTGATTTTGAACAAAAAAGTATTCAAAAGTTCCTAAAGATTTCTTCATCCAGCCTCCGTAAGATTTGAAAAACACCTGATTTTCCCTAAACCCACCGGAAACCAAAAAGCTAGTGATATTTCTAGATTTTAATTCATTTAAATAATTTGGCCAAAATTCATATTTTATAAAAATAGCCAGTTCCGGATGCGCGGCATCCAAAAACCGCCTGACGTTCTTTTTGGTGTCCAGCGGTAAATACACCACCGCATCTGCCACAGGCGAGTTTTTTTTAATCTCGAAGCCGGAAGGAGAGAAAAAACTCACCAATATTTTATGATTGGGAAACAGCTTTTTTACCACTTCAATAATTGGCAGGCCTTGTTCAAATTCTCCCAAGGACGCCATATGAAACCATATCACAGCATCTTCCCTTTTTAGTTTTGAATTGAGGATTGAGAAGGTTTCTTTCCGCCCATCTACAAATTTCTTCATTTTTGGGCTGAAATATTTTATAAGCGGAAGCAATGAATCCAGCAGCCAAACCGATATATTATAAAGTAGTTGCAAATCTTTTTATTTAAATGCTAAAATAGTTCTTTCATTAAAATTGCATAGGTAGAAGGGGCGATATTTTGTATTTTTGCAGTACTACAATAAAAAACAGAGGAAACATTCATGAGAAAAAGTCACTCACACAAAAGAATGATTATATGGTTGTTACATATGTCCTCTAAAAAACAATAATAGACACGGATGAAAAAGTTACAAATGGTTGACCTTCAAGGTCAGTTTAATTCAATAAAAGATCAAATTAACAGTTCTATGCAGGAGGTTATGGAAACTTCCGCTTATGTTAATGGACCTGAAGTTCAAAAATTTCAGAAGGAATTAGAAGAATATTTAGGTGTGAAACATGTAATTCCCTGTGCCAACGGTACCGATGCTTTGCAAATTGCAATGATGGGCCTTGGATTACAACCCGGTGATGAGGTAATAACGGCCGATTTTACTTTTGCGGCAACCGTTGAGGTGATCGCTCTTTTGCAACTCACCCCTGTTTTGGTGGATGTGGATCCCAATACGTTCAACATAAATACCGATGCCATCAAGAAAGCAATAACCCCGAAAACCAAGGCTATTGTACCCGTTCATCTTTTTGGACAATGTGCAAATATGGATGAAATTCTCACCATTGCCGAAGAACACAACTTGTTTATTATTGAAGATAATGCTCAGGCCATTGGTGCCAACTATACCTTCAAAAACGGAACCAAGAAAAAAGCCGGTACAGTAGGTCACGTTGGGGCGACTTCTTTTTTTCCCTCCAAGAATTTAGGTGGTTTTGGCGATGGCGGCGCAATTTTCACAAATGACGACGACCTTGCTCACACACTTCGCGGAGTAGTAAATCACGGGATGTACGAGCGATATTACCACGATGTGGTTGGCGTGAATTCCAGATTGGATTCTTTACAAGCTGCAGTTTTAAGAGTGAAATTGCCTAATTTAAATGACTATAACAAGGCAAGACAGGAAGCCGCGAGAAAATATACCAAAGCATTTCAAAATTGTGAACACATTGAAACCCCGCAAGTGGAAACTAACCAAACTTGCAACAAGGACTTAGGGATTTGTTCTACCTGCGATTGCCACGTGTTCCATCAATACACATTAAAAATCACCAACGGAAAGCGGGATGCCCTTGGAAAACATTTGGCAGAGCTTCAAATTCCGCATGGAATCTATTACCCGATCCCGTTGCATAGCCAAAAAGCATACAAAGACAGTCGCTATAATGAAGCTGATTTTCCTGTCACAAATCAATTAGTGAAAGAGGTGATTTCTTTGCCAATGCATACCGAATTGGACGATGAGCAAATTGCTTTTATTTCCAAAACGATTATTGATTTTGTAAATAAGTGATTCTGTTTTTTAAGAAGAGCTAATTTGTATTTTCTTCATTTTGGCAAATAAAACAGAAAATCCCTGACCGAAAGTTCAGGGATTTTCTGTTTTAATTTTAATTGGAACCAAAATTACTTTAGAGATGAGCCAAATACAGGCAATCTCTAAATAAGAGGTTTTACACTAAGGAAGCTGAGGAAGTTTCAGCAGTCCTGTCAATTTTCTTAACAAGGCCCTGCAATACTTTTCCGGGTCCAACTTCAATAAAATGCGTAGCTCCATCTTTGATCATATTTTGAACAGATTGGGTCCACCTCACAGGAGCAGTTAATTGCAACATCAGGTTTTTCTTAATCTCGGAAGGATCTGTTACCGCAGAAGCGGTCACATTTTGGTACACCGGGCAAATTGGTTTATTAAAGACGGTAGCTTCAATTGCTTCGGCCAGTTCTTTTCTTGCAGGCTCCATCAATGGGGAATGGAATGCGCCGCCCACGGGTAAGATCAATGCTCTTTTGGCGCCTCCTTCCTTCAGCAATGTACAAGCTTCTTCAACCGCATTTACATCTCCGGAAATTACCAGTTGTCCGGGGCAATTGTAATTGGCCGCCACAACAATTCCTTCCACTTCAGCACAAATAGCTTCCACTCTTGGATCTTCCAGCCCTAAAACAGCTGCCATTGTAGAAGGTTGAAGTTCGCAGGCATGTTGCATGGCGAGTGCCCTTTTGTAAACCAATTTCAAAGCAGATTCAAAATCCAGAGTTTTATTTGCGACTAAAGCCGAAATTTCTCCCATGGAATGTCCCGCGACCATATCAGGCTTAAAGGAATCGCCCAGAATTTCACTCAAAATTACCGAATGCAGGAAAATGGCCGGTTGGGTAACTTTGGTTTGTTTTAAGTCTTCGGCAGAGCCTTCAAACATAATATTGGTGATTGAAAAACCTAAAATGGAATTTGCCTTTTCAAACAGTTTTTTGGCTTCGGGATACTTTTCGTACAAGTCTAATCCCATTCCCGTGAATTGTGCCCCCTGACCGGGGAATATGTATGCATTCATTTTTTATAAATTTTATCTGGCTAAAATAGAAATAAAAAAAGACCTCATAGCAATTTGATGCTACAAGGTCTTTTTTTAACGCTAAATACTTCTTTTTTACAAAGTTAATTT